>NZ_VCDN01000026.1:0-93333 GCF_033949405.1 Xenorhabdus santafensis
GAGAGAGTCGCCCCTGTGAGTTGAGTTAATAGGAGTTGTTCGGTATTTCCGAACTACTGAACTTTTTCCGCTATTGGATGAGTTTCAAGTTAATAGGTTGCCAGCCGCAATGTGTGTATACGGATGTAATGAGAGTGATTGCGGTGGCAAATACAGAAAAGGCCGCTTAAGCAGCCTTGAATTTAGGGTATAGATTTATTTCCAGTTGAAGGTGAAAATAAGATTAGTGCCCAAGTATTGTTTTATTACATCACCTAGTTGTTTTGCGTCATCAGAAATATAAGTGAAAGTAGTTCCAGTGCCATCTAAGTTAGGACTAGACCCAAGACAATAAGTTGAGCCATATAACGTCCTGACTTCAAGGTTTTTACTTTCTAAGTTTGGCTGCTTTAGACTACTAGTTACTAATGTTATATCCTTAAAAGTACCGACGGGATCTTCTGACATTTTGAACGCCATAACTTGTTGACCGCCTACGTCTTGAGCTATAGTGCTCTTGACTACCCGTGTAGAACCAAAACCTTCCCCTGTATATGGATTGAAGTAATACCCCCAAGCTCGAGTTCTATTAAAATAAATAGCACTACCTATTGTCATCTCGAGATATAACATATCAGACATAAACACCTCACTTTATTATTCGCTAAAGGTCTTTTCAGCCTACTGCTAACTAGCCAGTTAATATTACTAAGGTCAGGCTTTTATCTCTATTAAATAACCTGTAACAGAATGAATACGCACTAAAATAAGGCAGGGCATTATAAATGCCTGTCTGTTAATCGAGTACGCAATTCAGTGAGGTGTAAATTTGAAGTTTGGTGCTGGTAGCGAGCCTCGTTTCGTGAGGCTAACGGTCAGTGACTTCATTCTGACACCTGATGCAAGATAACATTGCCACGATGACAATATGTTTTGCGCTTTGGAACCTGTCATGCTGACTTACAGGATAAACTGCCCGATAATTCCGGAGGATTGGATGCTATCCGTTACCAGTGAAGGGTGATCTCTTTTTCGCTGAAATTCAGGTTAACACACTGATTTATCTGGCTTACATGGGTATTCTCTAACCTTGATCGAAGTGTTGACCAAACCGGGCAAAATAAATATTAACCTATTGATTTATAGATACTATATATGTTGACCGACCCCGTTAGAACTGCAATCTCAAAATTGGCGACTGCCAAATACGAAAAAGCCCCGCGATAGGGCTGATTAGCTTTCAGAAGAACCAGTTTCATTCTTTTTGCAGTTAGTGAGTAGCTGCATAATTCTGCCGTTATCCAGATTACCAATTGTAATGGTTGCCATACCGTCATGGGGAGAAAAACTTTCACTAAGCTCACCATCATCATATTTAAACATTTGTGCTGACATCAGCTTTCTACCATCCGGTGCGACTGGCGATGCGGTTAATGTCATCTCATGCCCAACATAATCACCTGACTTCATTCCATGAATGATCATAACCCCATTGTTAAAAGTCATTTTGGCTTTCGCTGTTCCTAGCGGGAAATAATATTCGCTTCCCCGGTCAACTGCTATATAATTCAGCAGCCGACCTATTTTGCAGGTATATATTCCGTTATATTTACTATGTCCAGCATCGCATCCTGTTAAAATAAGGGCTACTAATGCCATAAGTATCTTTCTCATTTTATTCCTTATATTCTGGCCAATGACACATAGCATTTTCCAGCATGAAGCCAAAATATTAATTTGTAATTCAGAATAAAAAAACATTCAGTTTTTATAGAATCACTCTTCATTACGATAATTTTCCATCCAGCAAATCGCATAATCCAGCATTTTTTTAGCGGGAACCACCAATGTCGTGGCAGATCCAATTACACCTGTAACCCCATCTAAATGTGAACAGCGATATTGTTCTACAATATCGCCAAAATACCCTTCATAAAATTGCTCACAAACAGGATCTACTGTGTCAAATTCCTCCAGAGTGAACCATGTTATGTGGTTATTTTCCAAAAGGGGAACTTCCATTTTACGCATGCGTTTATTTGGGATATTGGCTAAATGTTCCCCATGATGCAGAAGGCTCATGGTGTCATAAGGTGCGCCAATCATAAGAATTTTGCCCCGGCGGGCTACTAGTTTTGCAAATGGTGAATCATTGCCATATCCATAATTTAATGAATGGTTTTCAATAAAATATTCTGCATCATTTCCAATGGCCACGACTGAAGCACCTGGGTTCTGGCTGCGGAGCGCTCCTTTGGTGGTTCTTACACTTTCTGCAAATACGCCATGATCTCTGCTTGCCCGCGAAGATAGTCGATCATATGGCATAATTTCAGGTTTTAGCCCCAAAGGCACACGCCCTTTCTCATCTAGACTATCTTCGTAATTTTGTTCCCAATTGGTATAACACAATAAAGTTCCGCTCGTTCCAATAGCTGTTAAAATAGCTTGAATAAGATCATCAACCCCATTTAAGCAGTTGCCGACTGAGCGCATCGAAACATGAGCCATCACAACATCGCCATGTTTTATATCCATATTTCGAAGTTGCTCAACAAGCGTTGATTTTGTCCAATATGTATCTTCACCTATCTTGATCATGTTTCTGCCTTACATATTAATAATGTTATTAATCATCATATTAACATCAATTAACTCATCGCCTTTCCAAAAATAATGGAAAAATTTTTATTTCCCACACTATAAACCAACAGAAAAGTTTATATGGAAAATTTTAAAATTGAAGGAGTCAGAGAGTATCTGCATGAATTGGAATTTTGATAAGCGAAGCAGACTCATTTTTATGTATGTCGTTTTGATTTTTCTATCATATTTCGCGTGAAACACAATGAAGAGCGGTTCCATAAGAACAGTCATCATAATTAAGGAATATAATTTGATAAACATCAAAGACAACGAAAATTCACCAAGGAATTAATACATTAATTTGTAATCATAAGTATGATGTTCCCTTTTTAGGGCGATTTTCCCCATAGACATAATCCCTGTTTAAATTTGGTTTATTGCATATTATGCCATTTGGGTCTACTTTATTTATGTGTACTCAAATATCTTACTTTTTAGTACACCCTCATTTGCTTCTTATTTCGCTCTTCCCCTCCCTATCCCTAGGGAGGGATTTTTATTTTCTTCCAGGAAATCAAATAATGATAAAAATAGGAGTTTTCCTATAAAATTCATTACATTGAATATCTCAATCCCCATTCGGACTAAGCAAATTTCTTCTAGCATACCTCTATCATAAATTAAGCATTTATAGTTATCTAATTTTGTTATAAATATCTCTATACATTTCCAACAGAAGTACATTAAATTTCATTCATAACAATTAATATAATAACAATATTTAAAGTTACTTATTTTACAGTCAAGAAAGGAAAAAATAGGAAACTCATCATGAATATAAAAAAAACGTTACTTTTAGCAGGATTAACGGCTTTTAGTTCAATCCCCTTATCCAGTTCAGCTCAACCAACTGCTCTTCACGGTTATATAGATTCTCCCCCAAGTCGGGCTCTTTTATGTTCTAAGCGTATTAATGAAAAATGTGGGCCAATCATGTACGAGCCACAATCGGTTGAAGGCCCCAAAGGTTTCCCACAGGTTGGACCTCCTGATGGAAAAATCGCTAGTGCCGGTGTTGGGCAGTTTAACCAACTGAATGAGCAAAGTGCTGACCGCTGGCATCATGTTACTGTTAATAAAGGTACAAATACTTTTGTATGGACATTAACAGCCCGACATAGTACAACTTCATGGCAATTATTTATTACCAAACCTGATTGGGACCCAAATCAACCCCTCACCCGAGCACAGTTTGATTTAAAACCTTTCTGTGAACGTATTGACGATGGAAAAAAACCAGCTCAAAAAGTGTCGCTGACATGTGAAGTTCCAGAACGGTCAGGATATCACGTTATTCTCGGTGTTTGGACAATTGCAGATACTAATAATGCCTTCTATCAAGTTATTGATGCAGACATCAAATAATATTTTTTAGTTATATTAATACAGTTTATAAAATTAAATTGACAATAAGAATAACAAGTATAATAATTAATATTATAAAGTGCTGATAATTTATCAGCACTTTTTCATAAGCAAATAAATGATAATTTAAATACTATATTTTTCCATTAAATTCTAAATAATAAAAAATATGAAAAAATCGACTATACTTAGAATTGCTAGACCAACGGATAACCTTATTGAAGTTGCAGAGATGTATCGCAAAGGTTTAAATCTTACCGTATTGGGAGATTTTAAAGATCACGAAAACTTTGATGGTATTATGCTGGGGCATCCGAACCACTCCTGGCACCTCGAATTCACTCATCATCAAAATACCCATGTAGGGAAGTCTCCAACAAAAGATAATTTACTCGTTTTTTATATTGAGGATGAACTTGAATGGCAGGAACAAATAAAATCAATGCAAGCAGCAGGATTTATTTTGGTTACTTCCTATAATCCTTATTGGGATAAAAATGGCAAAACATTCGAAGACGTTGATGGTTATCGCGTTGTTTTACAACATAGCGCATCAAAGTTTTAGCTATTATTGTCGTTTATTAGATACGCATTAACCCACTAATTATAGTTCTAACATTTATTTGACTAGGCTATTATTGATGGTTTTTGTAATCTAATTTTTTATTATTTATCTCTAATAGCCTAATTATACATTGTCATATTATTCTCTTACCATCTATATAGATGTAAACAGCATCGGCAAATTTAGATCCATTTATGATAAAAAAGTTTGCCGTTCTGATTCTCTCCTACTGCGTAGATCTGATAGTTCCCGTCCATCTGCACGATCCCATTTTAAAAATTCATCTGCTGCACCTTGGTAATCACCAACATTTAATTTTTTTAATAAAGTTGAGTGAGCAAAATTATTAACACCGAGATTGAAAATAAATGAGCATAAGGCATCAAACTGCCCTTGCGTTAGATGAACCTTAACTAACCGTTGGATGGTGCTATAAACAGGAGCAAGATCTTCACGCAAAAATGTCTCCGCTTGTTGTGCTGTAATAACCTGCCCAGGTTTTACCCCTCTTGTATGGCCATAGCCAATTGTCCACGGCTCAGCGCCAGTGGCAGGATCAGGATATGCTTTTAACCTCAGCCCTTCATAACTTTTCAGTTTAATTATGCCATTTTCACTGATTTCCATTTTTTCTCTCCACAATTAGATTAAAAACCAGATTGAGCTTGTTGAAAAAACAGCCTAAAAGTGAAGTATAGTCAAATAAAAAGCCAGTGAAGCGACTATATTGCCTAAAATGAAGACTCCCCTTCAAAAGAAGTTGTACAAAAATTTATTAATTTTCAAAAACATGAGTTTATTTGCGTAATTTTTTTAAATTTTAAAAAAATTATTCAATAAATATCTTGACTCTTTTTGTTTTGAGCATAAAATCTCCCCCAGAATTTAGGTTTTCGTGAAGTAAATCACAATTTATAACCCCCAAAGGACATCGTCATGAAATCTGTAAAATCTTTCATCTCAAACGTACACTGTGTCGTGATTCGGTTGTCAACAACTCGCTTTATGTAAGTATTAAGCATTGTGTCAGCACAGAGACGAGCCAGCTTAAAAACAAAGCTGGCTTTTTTTTCACCACAAACCTAGTATGCTGATTTTATAGCCACCATTATTATTGAACTTCTATTCCGAAAAACTTGTCTCATATTCAGCATTACTAACATTCCCATACTCATGAAAGATTATTTAAATATTAGGAGAGCTACATGAACCTAATGGCTTTTAGCAATTTTAAGTTAAAGTCAGAATTAAGCATCATTGATATTATCCTTCACCTCATTATTTGGTTTCTGATTACTTTATTGACATTAGGTCTAGGCGCTTTTGTGTTTCCTTACTATATGACTCGTTTAGTTATCAATAAAACACAAGTTATAGATAGAGATAATGGAAAGATTATCGGAAGGTTAAATTGTGAGATAAATTTCGCTCAAATAGTCGGCTATGTAATACTTTGGGCTATTCTCTCTTTCATCACATTTGGCCTGTTATACCTCGTATATATTTATAAAATTATTGCACATTGTATTAATCATACACATGTAGCTTCTGCCCCAACCATGACTGGCAATATAAAATAAATTATAACATAACCAATATGTTATGATTTATAAAGATGCAACCGCCAAGAAAATATTAATTTAATTAATAAAAAACTTGCCGTTATATTGATTTTAACAATAAAAAAACCCGAATTCTTTTTCTAATCGAATTCGGGTAAAATAAAAATTTTATAAAATATATATAGTCAATAAAAATAGGCGTCAAAGAAAAAATAACTAAAACTAATGAATAATAACTTAGAAACGATAACCTACGCCAAAAGCCCAAGTACCCAGCTTTAATTCACCCGATTTGGCATGTGAATATGAAACATCAGCAGCCCAATTCGGAGTAGGATTAAATTGTAGGCCGAGCCCATAAGACAATGATGTTGATTTAAAGCTGCTGTTTTGTTCCTTGTCAGATGAATCAAAATTCACTTTATTGTGAACCGCGCCAAGTAAACCATATGCGCTAATAAAATCATTAAAACGATATGCCGGGCCAGCCATCAAAGAAGTACTGCTCATTTTATATTTTGAGATATGACCTAAATTATCGTCTGTATGTTGATTTTGCGTATAAGCTAATGAGCTGATAACTCCAAAATGGTTGTCAAATTCATAACGGTATTTCAAGTTTAATCCATGTTGCTTGTTATCCATCTTTTGTTTATTAAGATAGATTTTAGCATCGTTATTAAGCGAGCTTTGAGCATATCCTAGAGAAATAGTATGGTTATTGCTGGCATTAACATTAAAAGAAAGTATAGATACCCCAGTTGCAATAGCAGCTGTCAATAATGTTTTTTTCATAGATAAAAATTCTCTGTCATTCATGTTTGATGTATTCATTCTGCCTGTAGCAGTTTTCGCAATATATAAAACCTATATTGGAAATTCAAGTATTGGCAGCAAACCAAACCCATCAAAGGAAATATTTTTTAACTTAAAATTCAATCAATTAAGAAAATCACGTATTTTTTTAAATATCCAAGAGATGTTCGTGCATATTGATGTAAAAAGAAAATAATCAATTAAATCAAGTTATTAAAAAGCATGAAAAACACATATTAGATAATATATTTTTAAGACATATCCTAAAATAAAACAATCGAAAATTTAAGGCATCCAATATCATTAATAAATATTAAAATAATATAAATTCACAAAAGAAATAAATCAATTAACTATTTACTTTTGAGGCATGAACTATTTAAGAAAAAATAAATTCATTATTCCGTTTGTAATTTGTTTTAATTATGTTGCTTTCAAGTATTGAAGTGCGGCTTTGATAACAAAACCGCAACGTTTTCTCTATCCTACATTAATATAATTCATCGTAGCTTATTAACTGTGACCAAAATATTTTTCAACTAATGCGTATAATATAGCTATGGTTTCTATATCTGGTAAGCCATCATAACATGACGGGCGGAAGTGCATTTGGAACGCACGGTTCAGTAACTGAAAATTAGCATCATCTTCTGCATCTAAAACATCATATCCGTAACGTTTAAATTTAGCTAAAATCTCTACGCGATCGGGCAAGCAATGTTCAAATTGCTTGATATATTTTTGCTTAATATCTTCGTCATACCATGCTCCAACGCCTGAATCATATAATTTTTTCCACGGGAATTCAGGGCCTGGATCTGTTTTTCTTTTCCATGCAATATCTGAATGCCCTACCACATGAGTTGGCGTAATATCTGGATAACGTTGTAATATATTAATGGCTAACTCTTTGATGGCATCAACTTGATCAGGGTTATAAGGAGGGAAAGTTAAAACGCCACAATCATCACTGGCTTCATTCACAATTTCGATACCAATAGATGTATCATTTAGCCCTTCTCGCCCAGCCCAACGGCTTACACCTGCATGCCATGCCCTTTCCAGTTCATCGACCAAATTAAATATACGAATTTTATCAAAGCCGGCATCCCGATAAGTCGGATCATCCGGATTTGGGACTAAGTAATGAGCACTAACAAGATTTCCAGTCAGTGCCTTAATGGAAGCTTCAAAATTCAGGGCTGTGTAGTGCATGATCAAAAAACGAGGGCGTCTGTTAAAACTTTGGATTGAGCGATATGAGTTGTAATCAATTTTATACATAATTATTTTCCTTTATTAATTTACGACGTATGAAACTAACGTCAAATCACTGTAAAAACGCTTTCCATATCTTTGTTATGATAAATGAATAATTATATTTAGGCACGCAACAAACTCATTGCATAAGTTTAAACAATAGATAAAAATATTATTTTTTAATAAATTTAAAGTAACCAATTTTTTCTCTTTTCAGACACCACTATGATGTTTTAGATAAAACAACAAGAAAATCATCGCATCGCTGTAAAGCAGCATCAGTTATTATAAAATAATTAAAAATGCTAACGGAAATAATAATAATTTAATTTACAATTTAAACTATTATTATATTTAAAGTTTATTTGTAAATAATTTAAAATCGATATTCGATTCCAAAACTCAAGCCACCAATGTTTAAACTTTCATTTTCCGGCTTAATTTGTGTTTCTTCATAACTGATATGAAAGATAAAATTCTCCCACGGGTTAATTAATGCACCAGTTCCCCATGCCAAAAACATATTTTTATCGGAACAAATATATGTACCAAAACATGCTCTCTTTTCGTTTTCATTTCCACGATTTAACTGCGTTACACTTAATATTCCATATAGGCTGAAATAATGGTTAACCCTATAACTGGGGGCTATCAGTGATGTTTTTAACACACTCCATTCAGGCCTAATTTTGTAACTGTAGCTAACATTATTTCGTTGTTTTTCTGCACGTTGGGTTACATTACTTTTCCCCATTGATGCAGCTTGTTCTTCAGAGTAAAAAGCACGTGCCGGCAACGCTATGCAAGAGAAAAATATGACAATGAGGAGTTTATTCATTGATTATTACCCCCTATAACTGAGATAAGTGCATATAAAATAATCTATTGAACATAATGAATAAGAATCAATGCTTAGCCTAAAAATGGTTTTGAATACCATAATGTTAACTAATGAAAAGAGGTTTTATGATAAATAATTATAGGATCATTTTAAAATTAGGAGAGGAAAAGAAATGGGTAATGTGAACACACTATAAACAGAATTAATATGTTCACAAGAGGAAATAATTCAGCATCTGTTATAATTTTGTAGTTAACTTTTTAACTTACATAATAATCTTCAACTTCCTCCATGATAGTGAGGAAATTTACAATTCAATTTCAATATCTGTCAATGGATGACAACTACAGGGCAAAATTTCGCCTTCATTAACAAATGCCAATGGTTTGCAGGGGTAACCTACTTTTCCTTTTACCAAACGCACACGGCAAGAACCACAATAACCTTGGCGGCATTGGTATTCCACTTGAACTTTATTGTGTTCTAGAGCTTCCAGCAAATTTTTGTGTAAATCTGAAGAATAATAAATGGATAAACCCTGCCGTAACGGCAGGGTAACTTTATAATCAGCCATATCAGAGTTCAAAACCGCTGAGATCTTCAGCATTGACTTCCGAATCAATCTGACCAACCAGGTAAGAACTGACTTCGACTTCCTGTGGAGCCACTTGAACGTTGTCTGAAACCAGCCATGAATTGATCCAAGGGATAGGATTGGAACGAGTTTCAAATGGTAATTTCAAGCCAACCGCCTGCATACGAATATTGGTGATATATTCAACATACTGAGACAGAATATCTTTATTCAGACCAATCATGGAACCATCTTTAAACAGATAGTCAGCCCACTCTTTTTCCTGCTCTGCGGCATCTACAAACAAGTCATAACACGCTTGCTCACACTCTTTGGCTATTTCCGCCATTTCAGGATCGTCCTGACCAGAACGCAGCAGATTCAGCATGTGCTGTGTTCCTGTTAAATGCAAAGCTTCATCGCGGGCGATAAGTTTGATGATTTTGGCATTACCTTCCATCAGTTCACGCTCAGCAAAGGCAAATGAGCAAGCAAAGCTAACGTAGAAACGGATAGCTTCCAGTGCATTAACACTCATCAAGCACAGGTAAAGTTGCTTTTTCAACTCCCGCAGATTTACTGTAAGTGTTTTCCCTGCAACTTCATGTGTCCCTTCACCCAACAGATGATAGTTTTTGGTCATTTCAATCAGATCATCATAGTACGCAGAGATATCCTTGGCGCGCTTTAAAATCTGCTCATTTTCCACAATATCATCAAACACGACGGAAGGATCGTTCACGATATTACGGATAATGTGCGTATAAGAACGCGAGTGGATCGTCTCTGAAAACGACCATGTTTCAACCCAAGTTTCCAATTCAGGAATGGAAATCAATGGCAGGAAAGCCACGTTAGGGCTGCGCCCCTGAATGGAATCCAGCAGCGTTTGATACTTCAGGTTGCTGATGAAAATATGTTTTTCATGATCTGGCAACGCATTGTAGTCAATACGGTCACGTGATACGTCCACTTCTTCCGGACGCCAGAAGAAGGAGAGTTGTTTTTCGATCAACTTCTCAAAAATTGGATATTTTTGCTGATCGAAACGTGCCACGTTCACAGACTGGCCGAAAAACATCGGCTCCTGTAACTGGTCATTTTTTACTTGCGAAAAAGTTGTATAGGACATAGTTTCCTCAAATTAAATCTTACACGCGCCGCCTTCACAATCGGAATCAGCAGATTCAACAACCTCTTCCAGATCATCTTGAACATCTTCTGCACCATCACGAGTGTTGTGGTAATACAATGTCTTCACACCATATTTGTACGCGAGTAGTAAATCTTTCAGCAATTGGTTCATCGGAACTTTGCCGTTAGGGAAACGAGCCGGATCGTAATTGGTATTGGCAGAAATCGATTGATCGATAAACTTCTGCATGATCCCAACCAACTGCAGGTAACCATCGTTATTCGGCATTTGCCACAGCAACTCATAAATACCTTTCAGTGATTCATAATCCGGTACAACTTGACGCAAGATACCGTCTTTTGATGCTTTAATGCTGACATAACCACGTGGTGGCTCAATACCATTTGTTGAGTTAGAAATCTGTGAAGACGTCTCTGAAGGCATCAACGCAGATAATGTAGAGTTACGCAGACCATACTGTTTAATATCACCGCGCAGCGCTTCCCAATCCATGTGTAAAGGTTCATTAGTCAGTGTATCCAGCGTCTTTTTGTATGTATCAATCGGCAGGACACCTTGTGAGTACGTAGTTTCACCAAACCACGGACACGCCCCCTTCTCTTTCGCCAATTCATTAGAGGCTTTCAGCAGGTAATATTGAATGGCCTCAAAAGTTTTATGGGTCAGATTATTGGCGCTGCCATCGGAATAACGTACACCATGTTTCGCCAGATAATAAGCGAAGTTAATTACACCAATACCCAGTGTACGACGGCCCATTGAACCCTGTTTTGCAGCAACAATCGGATAATCCTGGTAGTCCAACAGAGAATCCAGAGCACGAACCGCTAATTCTGCCAAATCTTCCAATTCAGTCAGATCTTTGATTGCGCCTAAATTGAACGCTGACAGTGTACACAACGCAATTTCGCCATTTTCATCGTTAATATTGCTCATTGGCTTCGTTGGCAGTGCAATTTCCAAGCATAGGTTCGATTGACGAACTGGCGCGATAGCTGGATCAAATGGGCTATGAGTATTGCAGTGGTCAACGTTCTGAATGTAAATGCGACCTGTTGAGGCGCGCTCTTGCATCATCAGTGAGAACAGTTCAACCGCTTTAATGCGCTCCTTACGGATACTGCTGTCATTTTCATAGTGTGTATACAGGCGCTCAAACTCATCCTGATCAGCAAAGAATGCGTCATACAATCCCGGCACATCTGATGGGCTGAACAGTGAAATGTCTTCCCCTTTGATCAGGCGCTCGTACATCAGTTTGTTGACTTGTACGCCATAGTCCATATGACGGACACGGTTACCTTCAACACCGCGGTTGTTTTTCAGTACCAGCAGGCTTTCTACTTCCAAATGCCACAGCGGATAGAACAGAGTCGCAGCGCCACCACGGACACCACCTTGAGAACAAGATTTCACCGCGGTCTGGAAATGCTTGTAGAATGGGATACAGCCTGTATGGAAGGCTTCACCGCCGCGAATTGGGCTACCCAATGCACGAATCCGGCCTGCATTTATACCAATACCCGCACGCTGGGAAACATATTTGACAATCGCACTGGATGTCGCATTGATAGAATCCAGGCTGTCACCACATTCGATCAGAACACATGAGCTGAACTGACGCGTTGGTGTACGAACCCCTGCCATAATTGGCGTCGGCAGTGAAATTTTAAATGTGGATACTGCATCATAGAAACGACGGACATAATCAAGGCGCGTTTCTTTTGGATAAGTAGAAAACAGGCACGCAGCAACCAGAATGTAGAGAAATTGTGCACTTTCGTAAATTTCACCAGTAACACGGTTTTGTACCAGATATTTCCCTTCCAGCTGCTTAACCGCCGCATAGGAGAAATCCATATCACGCAAGTGATTGATAAAACCGTTCATTTGCTCGAATTCTTCTTTAGAATAATCTTCCAGCAAATGTTTGTCGTATTTTCCCAACTCAACCATACGAGTAACATGATCATACAGCGCCGGCGGCTCAAATTGACCATAAGCTTTCTTACGCAGGTTAAAGATAGCCAGACGTGCCGCCAGATATTGATAGTCCGGTGCATCGCCGGAGATCAAATCAGCCGCAGCTTTGATCATCGTTTCATGGATATCTGATGTTTTGATACCATCGTAAAATTGGATCTGGGAACGCAGCTCTACTTGTGACACTGAGACATTTTTCAGACCTTCCGCAGCCCAGGTAACAACCCTGTGAATTTTATCAAGATCAATTTTTTCTTTATGTCCATCACGTTTGGTAACTAGCAGACTCTGGTTCATGGGAAAATACACCTTCTCTTTTTGCGTGCCTCCCTAATGCCCGGTTTTCTTGATCTATTGACAGCACGATGCCCCCAGAATGGCTAAGAGCCAAATCGGAGCCTTATAACGATTTGCTTATCTCGAACGTTGCTTAATCTATCGAACGCTCATGTCGCTACTACTTGTTTCGCTTTTCGCTTCGTTACTGTTCGTTACTATAGAATGACAAGAAACACAACATATAGGGGGTGATTTAAACGGTAATAACAAGATAATGTTAAACTCGCGTTTTTTCAAGTGCACAAAATCGAGAAGTTTTGTGGATAACTTGAGGATTAATTTTGCCAAAAAGCCGATAACCTGCGTAGTTACTTGATGTTACTTTCA
Source organism: Xenorhabdus santafensis (assembly GCF_033949405.1). NCBI lineage: Bacteria > Pseudomonadati > Pseudomonadota > Gammaproteobacteria > Enterobacterales > Morganellaceae > Xenorhabdus > Xenorhabdus santafensis. The sequence goes on from NZ_VCDN01000026.1 coordinate 13,414, forward strand.
TAAAGCTATCGGCAAAACAGGAAAAATAAAATCTTAAAATAATGTCTGGTTGTTGTTTTATTAATCCCTTAATCGTCACTTTTAACCGATTGAGTATAGAGCATATAGTTCACATCCACATTGCGCCCAAGCCGAAATTTATCGGTCAGCAGGTTGTAATGTAAACCAATAATATGTTTATCTTTTAAGGGAGTTTTATCAATCCAGCTAATCAGCTCTGAAGGGCGAATAAATTTTTTCGCATCATGTGTGCCTTTCGGGACCATGTTAAAAATATACTCGGCGCCAATAACGGCCATTAACCAAGCTTTTCGATTACGGTTAATCGTTGAAAAGAAAACATGTCCGCCCGGTTTTACCAATTTTGCACACGCTTGAACCACAGATTCAGGATCCGGCACATGTTCAAGCATTTCCATACATGTCACGACATCATAAGCATGTTGGTGCTGTTCAGCATGATTTTCTACTGTTTCCTGGACATAAGAAATGGAAATACCGGATTCCAGAGCGTGCAGGCGGGCGACTTGCAGAGGTTCAGACCCCATATCCAGCCCTGTCACCTCAGCACCTTCACGCGCCATGCTTTCTGACAGAATGCCGCCGCCACATCCCACATCCAGCACTTTTTTTCCAAAAAGACCATCAGCATGTTGCAGGATATAATTTAAACGCAACGGATTAATACGGTGCAGAGGTTTGAATTCACCGTCGAGATCCCACCAACGGGAAGCAACGGCTTCAAATTTCTCAATTTCCTGTTGATCCACGTTGGCATGGGACAGAGTATGTTGTTCGGGAGTTTTGGCGTTCATCGGCAATATCGCTCCTAGAAACTGTTTCACAGAAAACTGATGCACTGAAAATTGGTGCACAGAAAACTGTTCACAGAAAACGTAACAGTATTATGGGGATGTGTGATAGAAAACTATTATACATGCCTTAATCATGAAATACCCGCATCAGGTTTTTATAAAACTGTCAATTTGTGGTATAATTCTAAGCCTTTGAATTCGGAGTATGAGGGACAGTGGCTCCATGAGCGACATTGCCAGAGAAATCACACCGGTCAATATCGAAGAAGAGCTGAAAAGCTCGTATCTGGATTATGCGATGTCCGTTATTGTTGGACGCGCACTGCCAGATGTTCGGGATGGACTGAAGCCAGTACACCGCCGCGTACTTTTTGCGATGAATGTATTGGGAAATGATTGGAATAAACCCTATAAAAAATCTGCCCGCGTTGTTGGGGATGTTATCGGTAAATACCATCCGCACGGTGACAGCGCTGTTTATGACACGATTGTTCGTCTGGCACAGCCATTTTCCATGCGTTACATGCTGGTTGACGGTCAGGGGAACTTTGGGTCAGTAGATGGCGATTCTGCGGCTGCAATGCGTTACACCGAAGTACGCATGTCGAAAATTGCCCATGAATTGCTGGCAGACTTAGAAAAAGAAACTGTTGACTTTGTGCCCAACTATGATGGCACAGAGCAAATCCCCGAGGTTATGCCAACCCGTATTCCCAATCTGCTGGTGAATGGTTCATCAGGGATTGCGGTGGGTATGGCAACCAACATTCCTCCCCACAATTTATCTGAGGTGATTGACGGCTGTCTGGCTTATATTGATGATGAAAACATCAGTATTGAAGGCTTGATGGAATATATCCCTGGCCCTGATTTTCCTACGGCTGCCATCATTAATGGACGTCGTGGCATTCAGGAAGCCTATCGTACTGGCCGCGGTAAAATTTATATTCGCGCCCGCGCAGAAATTGAAACTGACGAAAAAAATGGTCGCGAAACCATTATCGTCAATGAGATTCCCTATCAGGTCAACAAGGCCAGATTGATCGAAAAAATCGCTGAGTTGGTCAAAGACAAGCGTATTGAGGGCATCAGCGCTCTGCGGGATGAATCTGACAAAGACGGAATGCGCATTGTTATCGAAGTCAAACGCGATGCTGTCGGTGAAGTTGTCCTCAATAATCTATATTCACTGACCCAGCTACAGGTTTCATTCGGTATCAATATGGTTGCCCTGCATCAGGGACAACCAAAGTTGCTAAACCTGAAAGATATTCTTTCTGCGTTTGTTTGCCATCGCCGCGAAGTCGTTACACGTCGGACAATCTTTGAACTGCGTAAAGCTCGCGAACGTGCTCATATCCTTGAAGCCTTGGCCGTTGCGCTGGCAAATATCGATCCGGTCATCGAGTTGATTCGCCGAGCTTCCACTCCTGCTGAAGCCAAAGCTGGCCTGATTTCCCAACCGTGGGAACTGGGCAATGTTGCAGCCATGCTGGAACAAGCGGGTGACAACGCTGCGCGCCCTGAATGGCTGGAACCAGAATATGGTATCCGTGATGGCAAATATTACCTGACGGAACAGCAGGCACAGGCTATTTTGGATTTGCGTCTGCAAAAACTGACAGGTCTGGAGCATGAAAAGCTGCTCGACGAATATCGTGAGCTGCTGAAAGTCATTGCTGAGTTGCTATTCATTCTGGAAAGCCCAGAGCGTTTGATGGAAGTCATTCGTGAAGAATTGCAGGCCATTAAAGAACAATACAATGACGCACGCCGGACTGAACTGACTGAAAATTCCGCAGATATCAATATTGAAGATCTGATCACTCAAGAAGACGTCGTGGTGACTCTATCCCATCAGGGATATGTCAAATACCAGCCACTGTCCGACTACGAAGCCCAGCGTCGTGGCGGCAAAGGCAAATCAGCCGCGCGCACCAAAGAAGAAGATTTCATTGAGCGCCTGTTGGTAGCCAATACCCACGATACCATCCTCTGCTTCTCGAATAAGGGCAAGATGTACTGGATGAAGGTCTATCAATTGCCGGAGGCAAGTCGTGGTGCCCGTGGCCGTCCAATTGTCAATCTGTTGCCATTGGATCAAAACGAGCGTATTACAGCCATTCTGCCTGTACGTGAATATGAAGAAGGGTTGAACATCTTCATGGCAACGGCAAGTGGTGTCGTCAAGAAAACCAAGCTCAGCGAGTTCAGTCGTCCGCGTAGTGCCGGTATCATCGCAGTCAACTTGAATGATGGGGATGAACTGATCGGTGTTGACCTGACGGATGGCAGCAATGAAGTTATGCTGTTCTCAGCTCAGGGTAAAGTTGTCCGCTTCCTTGAAGAAGAGGAAGAGACGCTGGAAGATGGTACTGTTCGTGTGAAAGGTGTTCGCGCGATGGGACGTACCGCTACCGGTGTCCGTGGTATCAAACTCAGCGAAGGCGACAAAGTCGTTTCTCTTATCATTCCTCGTGGCGAAGGAGAAATTCTGACCGTCACCGAAAATGGTTATGGTAAACGTACGGCCGAGAATGAATACCCAAGAAAATCGCGTGCAACCCAAGGTGTTATTTCCATTAAAGTCAGCGAGCGTAACGGTCACGTTATCGGTGCAATACAAGTGGATACAACCGATCAGATCATGATGATTACTGATGCAGGCACTTTGGTCAGAACCCGTGTTTCTGAGGTCAGTGTTGTTGGTCGTAATACGCAGGGCGTTACCCTTATCCGAACCGCAGATGACGAAAAAGTCGTTGGCTTGCAACGTGTAGCTGAACCTGAAGATGAAGAAGATGAGGATACAGCTGCTGTTTCTGGCGGTGAAGAACATGACGGTGAAGGACATAGCGAATCCGAAGACCAAGCGTAATTATTACACCTTAGTCTAATTCTGCTGTTGTATAGTCATCAAAAAGCAGGCACTCCAATGCCTGCTTTTTTGTGAAATCTTTTGGCTAAGAATAGACAAGAATCAAATGCTACTTTGTATTCCCAGCTGCACTAGTATATGCTGTGAATAGTTATTATTAACTTTGCTCTTCGTCAGGCGATCTCTTGAGATATCTATCTTCTTTTCAGACGTCATTAAAAATATCCCGTTATCTTTTTCGGGTGCTTGGATTTATGGTGTGGGCACTCGGTGCCTTATTAACAAGTTTTTATGTGATCGATATTTTTAATAAGGTCAAAGCAGATATTGCGTATGAATATAATGCTAACTACGATGTAGCATTTACTTTTATGCGGGGTCTTACTGCTACTTTGCGTGACTTCCAATATATGGCCGAGGATCAACTATCAGTAAGGAATGATAAAAACCAAATAGTTACCCCGCCATATGATTACAGCGTTTTCTCATACACATCCCTGAACTCAAATTCCGATTGTAATACCTTACGAAAAACAGAGCATAATAAAATAGATTCATTGAATCGCGCGATTTCATTTTGGTCGCATAATATCGCGGCCTTGCGTGGGGTAAACCAAATATTTTTTATTGCTACACCCAGCATGTGTATGGTGAACTTTTCATCACGCAATAACATGATAGCCAGTGATGCATTAAAAAAGATGCTTTACGACAATACCCTCAAACTGGCTAAGTCACAAAATAACACCAGAGATAACTCTATTTTTTGGATTATTCCCAATTCAAGAATAGATGACGGGAACCTTTATGTCATTGCGCCAATTTACGCTAATGGGAAATTGGCCGGTCTTATTGGTTTCGAAAAGAGTATCAGGTTGGAACTCTTTCTCCAATTGAAAGAAAAACCCGTAATCATAACGATACTAAATAACTCAGGCCAAATTGATTTACAGCACCCAGTACAAACGAATAATCAGCAACCACCAATAAAATTCAAATTACAATCATCAGTAATGGGCTATGATGAAAATTTCACTTATTACATGATGACACGGCGGTTAGCGCCCTCCACATTATACGTTTCCTATGCGTTGCCCACGACATATATTTATGACGCTGTAAAAGTTGAAACGATCAATGCCATTATCTTGAATATAATTTCTGCAATATTGATTGCCTTTTTCGTTTGGCTGCTTGAGCGAAGAATATTCGCTCCGGCAGAAAATAATGCCATGCGCCTTGAAGAGCACGAACAATTCAATCATAAAATTGTCGCATCTGCCCCTGTAGGCATAAGTATATTAAGAGTTAGCGACGGTACGAGTATCCTGAGTAATGAGCTGGCTCATAACTATATCCAAATGCTGACGTTTGAAGATCAAAAACGTATCGTGGATATTATTTGCGATAAGAACAGCAGCTATATTGATGTCGTTACCAGCAACAATAACCACTTGCAGATTAGTTTTGTGCATTCACGCTATCTTAACGAAGAAGTGGCAATTTGCGTGCTGATCGATGTCAGTACCCGCGTGAAAATGGAAAAATCACTGCAAGAAATGGCCTCAGCAGCAGAACAAGCCAACCAAGCAAAATCAATGTTTCTTGCAACCGTCAGCCATGAGTTAAGAACCCCATTATATGGGATCATTGGTAATCTGGAGCTGGTGCAATCTCATTCATTGCCGCCAGAATCTTCTCGATTGTTGGCAACAATGAGCAACTCATCCTCATTATTGCTAAAAATTATCAGCGATATCCTTGATTTTTCAAAAATAGAATCCAATCAATTGAAAATCGAACCCAATGATTTCAGTTACAAAGAAATCATATCGCATGTAATCTCCAATTATCTTCCTCTGATGACCAAGAAAGGATTGGGGTTATACTGCTATATAGAACCTGACCTTCCTGACATCATTCGCAATGATCCGCTCAGGTTACAGCAAATCATTTCTAACCTGCTTAATAACGCAATAAAATTTACTGCATCTGGCTGTATTATTATTGAAATCAATTCCAAACATGGTTACCTGTATATCAGCATCAGAGATACAGGGCTGGGAATTGAAGATAAATTGCAGTTCCAGCTATTCGAACCCTTCTTCCAAATCGCATCTAATAAAGAAAGTTCTTCACAAGGTACTGGGTTGGGTCTGGCTATTTGTGAAAAGCTCATCAATTTAATGGATGGCGATATCGAGTTCGCTTCACAGAAACATATTGGCAGTATCTTTTCTGTTCGCCTGCCTCTGTATGGCGTGAAATTTAATGTCAGAAAAATACCGGAAAGGCGAGATCAGAAAAAGATATTGCTGGCTATCCGCAATGATTTTATGGAAAAATATTTACAGAATTTCCTCTCACAAAATCATTTCCGCGTTGTTCTTTTTGACGGGTATAATATAGACAACTCAGAAATACTCATTAGCGACCACCCAAATGAGCAAAAAATTGCGGTCGATTATTATATAGAAATATCAGAAAAGCATATTGGCCCACCAAAACAAATTCATGAAAATTATTGGCTGCATAACACTTATGAGCTAAATAAATTAGATGATATTCTGGACAACCTACTGGCAGAACAAAATAATATCATTTCTAACCCAGTTATATCGCTCCCTCTGCTTTCAGCAAAAACAATTAAAACTGACAGTAATTTGAGTTCATTTAAGGTATTGGTTGTTGATGATCATCCCATCAATCGACATTTGTTGGTCGATCAATTGAATTCAATCGGGTTTAATACATCAATGGTCAATGACGGCATTGAGGCCATTGAATATTTAAAAAACAATCCAGTAGATATTATTCTGACCGATGTCAATATGCCAAATATGGATGGCTATGAGCTCACTGAATATTTAAGGAATAATGACTACAGTAAGCCAATTATTGGCATCACCGCTAACGCATTGGCAGATGAAAGGCAACGTTGTGCCAATGTCGGAATGGATAATTGTCTATCAAAACCTGTTTCACTCGCAACGTTAAAAAGTGTACTAATAAAATATATCAATGCTGAAAATAAGAAATATTGATTTTATAAATAACAAAAAATCGGTAACTTCTGCTACCGACCCTCTGTTAAGGAAGATAACCCATTACCTATTTACCAATATCTTTGTCAATGGTGACAGATGATAAATAATTTAACAACGCAATATCGTTATCAACCCCCAGTTTCAGCATCGCTGATTTTTTCTGACTACTAATAGTCTTAATACTGCGATTAAGTTTCTTGGCAATATCAGTAACCAGAAAACCTTCAGCAAATAAACGCAAAACTTCACTTTCTTTTGGAGATAAACGCTTATCTCCGTAACCATTAGCATTTACTTTTTCCAACAATTTAGACACGCTTTCTGGCGTGAATTGTTTACCTTTTTGTAAAGCAGAAAGTGCCTTCGGTAAATCAGTTGGCGCTCCCTGCTTCAACACTATTCCTTCAATATCAAGCTCAAGTATCGCGCTTAAAATTGCTGGGTTATTGTTCATTGTAAGAACAATAACCGCCAATGTTGGGTAATGACGTTTAATATATTTTATTAAGGTGATACCGTCGCCATATTTATCCCCAGGCATCGATAAATCTGTTATGAGAACATCTGCTTCTATATGTGGCAAACTATTAATGAGCGTAGTTGAATTCTCAAATTCACCAACGACATTAATCCACTCAATTTGTTCAAGTGACTTGCGAATGCCAAACAAGACTATGGGATGGTCATCAGCAATAATGACATTAAGGTTATTCATATTATTGGTTACCTTGCTGCAACAGCTTTGTGACAAAGGAATCAATGAGGCTGATGCTATTTTTGATTTCTACTTCATTATTGTCTGCTATGTGTTTTTCCAACGCCTCACATGATGACCTAAGAAATTTAAGCTCTAACATAGCGAACACCCCTTTAAGGCGGTGCACCGTTTGCGAAAGCGATACCAAATCATATTGCTCTATATCAGTATACAGTTTAGTGATATCCATAGGCACTGTCTCTCTAAATAACTCCCTATAGTCACTGTTAGCCAATTGAATTTGGCAATCCTTGATAATATCCCAAATGTTACTATCACCAAACGCAAATAAATCAATGCCCTCTACCGCATTCGTATTATCAGAGAGATCGTATGTTAGCTGAGTGAACTCAGGCGTTTCTCTGGATTCATCCGAACTGAAATTTTCTTCAATCAAAAGCGATATTGCATTGATAACAGAATCAACAAAATTGTAATTACATTTAATCAGGCCGGGTTTCACCTTCTCGAATCCGGCTAGACCACCTACTAATAATATAGTTGATTTTTTCTCTTTGTATCGTTTGTCCGTCAGAATAATATCGTACTCTTCCGTGACATTTTCTTTGCCTTTAACGAAATAGGCTGCACCATAATCGTCAAGATAAGTATGTATTATTTTACTAATTTCAGGATTATTGATATCAATTAAAGCCGTAATTCCCTCCAAAAGCCGTGGGGGTTCACTATTTTCATCATCATGCTGCACCAATGGCAGGTTGATCACATAGTGAGTTCCCAAGCTCAGCTTGCTTTTAATCTCAAGACTTCCATCCATTCTTTTACATAGCTGGTTACATAAATAAAACGTCATGCCAGAATTAGTAGAATACTTATCTTCTGCAGATTGATTCAAAAACGGATAATTCAAACTCGTCAAATCCTTTTCGCTTAAACCAGAGCCACTATCCACCAGCTCAATCTGAATATGGTTGTCATATTTACCAGAGCTATTAACGCTCAATGATATTTTACCATAGCTGGTTGTCGTCATTGCATAATTAAATAACAGCGTGACAATTTTACTTAATGCATCACCATCTCCAATGAATAAAGATTCATGGGGAATATTAAAATGATAATAAACCCGTAATCCCTTAGCATTTAAGGTTGCCAATGAAGCCTTTAAAATATTCTCCAATCGTGCGGATAGAGAGAATACCTCATTTACAGGCTGCCAGTCACCTAATTCTAACCCATTGAGCAACGAAATATTATCAACCCATTCTGTGATATATTCAGATTTAGCCAATAATTTATCCAGTAGCTTAAGTTCATTTTCATCTTGCGATAACTGCTTTAGTTGAACGGCAATGTCATTCATTCCCTTAATTGGGACTTTTATTTCATTGTTAATATTCGAAAGCATTGAACGTCTGGCTTGAATGCTTTTATCATATTCTCGATGAGCAAGTTGCAGTCGCTTATTTATCATGACTTCCTGATCTTTGTCTTGCAGCAAGAATAAGTATGTTTCAGGCAATAAGTCATTATTATACATTTTCACTTCATAAATCGCCTCATCAATGGATGTTTGAATGACACCATGATGTTGTTGCGCGACCGCCTTTACTTTATTCAAATCTAGATGTGGTATCAATTTTTCTGCAATTTTATTATATATAACTATCTGATTTGATTCAAAATCATAGACCAGCAATCCGATAGGAATATTGGCGATAATATCATTATTCAAGGCATTTTTAATTTTTAGTTCATGGCTCATAGAAGCATTAGGTGCAATATATCGCCGGCGAATATAAAATATACCGCTTAATGAGAATAAAAAGAAAAGCAATATTGAAAGCAAGAGCCAGACATTTCTGAACAATAAATCCGCAATCAGAGTTTTCAATGGAACTTGATAAACTAATTTATACGGCATCATCTTAAGCGGTTGCGAGAACTCCAGCCAAAAACCATTCAATGAAACATCCACGTTATTGGAGTTATCGAAATCATGTAAATTAGTCGCTTGCAGACGAAAGTTTGCAGGTGACATATCAACCGGCAAAAGGTTATTGATGGGTAGATCAAAAGCAATAACGGTGGTTAATTGACCGACTGAATTAAACGCAGCTTTGTAAGTATAGAAATAAAGATTCTCACTGCGCAGTACATTAATAGGGGAAATACTCTCTTTTTCCTCCAGTGTAATAGATTGATCCAACATCTCAGAACGCCTTATATCCGGAGTCCTAGTCAGGTAACTCTCCTTGAACTTTATTTCTGGTTTTAAAACTGAATGATTAGTTACCAGAAGTAAGTTGTTGTCTTTCCCATTGAGATAATACATGGACAAGTATTCATTGCGTGATCCCCAGAGAATTCCCAGATAGTTAGAAAGCTGCTGGGCAAGTTGAACGCTCGAATCGTTGAACTGCCCGAAAATAATTGCATCAACACTTTGATTACGATTTTCTAGCCAATAGGCATCAGGACGAAGTTTTATCAATGACCCACTTCTTTGAGAAGAAGCTGGCAAAGTATTAGATTGCTCAAAGATATGATTTGCGTGATAGCGATAATCTGCAATCTGCAATCTCAACTTCGCGGTTACACTACTGATAGCATATTTTTTCTCCATCAGCCAAATATCAAAATAGTTATACCCGAATAAAAATAGAGACGTAAAAAGCAAAGTAACAAATAGCGTGTAAAAACGAGGGATCGCGGATGGCTTGATAGGTGGTTGCTTAGACATTCTTTATATCATTGCCTGTAATGTGAATATATTATGGTTAATATGACACCAATCCATAAATAAATAAGCAGATGGATTGCGTTTAATACTAGCAGGTTAGCGGATGAAAAGGCCATTGCAGATCGAAGATTGAGCAAACAGTAAAAAAAACACGATTTTTTATCTTTGGGGGGTAGACACATCAAAGCGATATAGGCATAATCTCGCGCCATGGAAGGATGGCCGAGCGGTCGAAGGCAGCGGTCTTGAAAACCGCCGATGGGAAACCATCCTAGAGTTCGAATCTCTATCCTTCCGCCAAATTTCGCCGGCTTAGCTCAGTTGGTAGAGCAACTGACTTGTAATCAGTAGGTCACCAGTTCGACTCCGGTAGCCGGCACCATACAAAAACCCGTTATCTCTCTGAGATAGCGGGTTTTTACTTTTTGTTACTCCATTGAACATTCAGTTTTATTTCGTTGAAATAGCGTCAGTTGAAGCCCGGCAGGTGCCTCCAACCGACTATTAATAGAATGGAAAGGTGTCTGTTGTGGTATACCGAGCACCTCGGCACCTGCGCTTTGTAATGAAGAAGTCGCTTCCATTACATCAGTGACTTCAAACGCAACCCGAATCCAACCTGAAACCCGCCTACCCACTTCAATTCTATCAATAAAATCTGCCGTAGAAGGCTCAACCAGCTCAAGCGTGGCACGCCCTGCTTCCAAGATTGCGACCTTGCCATTATCCGGCGGCACTGCATTGATTTCAGTAAGCCCTAAAGTATCACGATAAAATGCCAAGGCTTTGTCAAAATCTTCTGTAGTCACTACGAGTCGCAATTCTTTTACAGCTTGCTTTGTCATAAATTATTCATCCCATATACTGAATTATTTTCATCACTAGTTTTAGAAAAACAAACAATATCACCATCATTTTGTGGTATTCAAATTCAATGTTTTCAGCAAAAGATGAGAATAACTCAGCATGAAAAGACGATTTCCGTCATTAAGCTCATTGAGAGTTTTTGATACCGTAGCACGATTGAAAAGTTTCAAATTAGCTGCGGAAGAGATTGGTGTTTCCCCTACGGCAATAAGCCACCAAATTAAATTATTAGAAAGTCAGTTAATGGTACGTGTCCTTGAGCGCTCACCACGCCGCGTAATGTTAACCACAGAAGGAAACATTCTATATTCCGCGACAACCCAAGCATTTTCATTACTCAAAACTGCCATCGCGAAAATTGACTCACAGCATAATCCCGTTCCTTTAACACTAACGACTACTACAGCGTTTATCAGTTGTTGGCTAGTACCGCATCTCACACTTTTACGTGAGCAACTTCCTGATATCGACCTTCGATTTCATGCAAATGATAATGTGATTGATATTGAAGCAACTGGTGTTGATTTAGCTATCCGCTATGGCTTTCCCTCAGAAAAGGAAGCGAATGTATACCCCATTTTTAAAGATGATTTTGTGTTGGCAGCCAGCCCTTCTTTACGCATTAACAAATTAGAAGATTTACTACAAATGACATTAATTCATACCGATGGTCGACGTATTCCAGCTCCTCCTCCTGATTGGGATATCTGGCGTTCTCTATTTGGCCCAAAAGATTTAACTGTTTCTCATGGTTTACATTTCACAGATGAAGTTCACTCAATACAGTCTGCGATTGCCGGTCAAGGTGTTGTCATTGCCAGCCGACTTATGCTGCGACAAGCCATTAAAGATGGCCTATTGGTTTGCCCCTTTCCTTATCAATTATGTGGTGCCACTTACTACATTATCGAAAACCGAAACAGCCAACATACCAATGCCATTAAATATTTTCGTCAGTGGATTGAGACGCAGATAAATAAGTAAACAACAAAATAGTAAAGCTGGGTTTACACCGAATGTATCATTGATTTGACAGCCATAAATCAATCATTTAACCTGCCTGTCTTATAACTATTTTTCAACATAACCAGAAACGAGGAAAGCGTGAAAAATCGCACTATTGGCAGTATTTTTATTGTCGCCGGAACGACGATTGGTGCGGGGATGCTGGCTATGCCACTGGCATCAGCGGGAGTGGGTTTTGGCACTACATTCGCTATGTTAGTCGCCCTATGGGCATTAATGAGTTATACAGCACTCCTGCTTGTAGAAGTTTATCAACATAATACATTTAATACTGGATTGGGGACCATTGCAAAACGCTATCTCGGATTTGGTGGTCAAGTGTTGGCGGGCTTCAGTATGCTTTTCCTTATGTATGCCCTGACGACAGCCTATATCAGTGGCGCAGGAGAATTGTTGGCAGCGAGCCTTTCTTCTTGGCTGGAAAAACCCATTTCTGTCACTACTGGGATTATTACTTTCACCCTTATTGCTGGCGGCGTTGTTTGTATCGGCACCCAATCCGTCGATTTAATTAATCGCCTGCTGTTTACAGCCAAAATAGTTTTTCTGGTTATCGTACTCGGCGTAATGATGCCGCACATTGATAAAATTAATTTGGTATCCATGCCCATAGAGCAAGGGTTAGTATTATCGGCCATTCCGGTGATTTTTACGTCATTTGGGTTTCACGGCAGTGTGCCAAGCATTGTTGCTTATATGGGAGGGGATACCAATAAACTACGTAAAATCTTTATCATCGGCAGTGCCATTCCCCTGTTCGCTTATATTCTGTGGCAACTGGTCACTCTTGGCGCCATTTCCTCAAATACTTTTGTGGGTATTCTTGCACAGCAATCTGGCCTGAATGGTTTATTGCAAGCGGTCAGAGAAGTTGTTGCCTCACCAAAAGTAGAACTTGCCGTTCATTTGTTTGCCGATCTCGCCTTGGCGACATCTTTTCTGGGTGTTTCTCTGGGGCTGTTTGATTACCTGGCTGATTTGTTGAAACGCCGCAACCACGCTAAAGGCCGCCTACAAACCGGGTTGATTACGTTTGTTCCGCCTTTGCTGTGTTCGTTGTTCTACCCTAACTTTGTTATGGCTCTGACATATGCCGCTGTAGCACTCTCCATCTTGGCACTGTTATTGCCTTGCCTGCTGGTTTGGCGCAGCCGGGCAGAAAACAAGGAAGGCTATCGCGTAAAAGGGGGCAAACCCGCCTTAATCTTTGTCTTCCTCTGTGGAATTGCGGTTATTGCCATTCAAATTAGCATCGTGACAGGGGTTCTGCCTCAGGTAGGATAAGCTCGGCGGTGTAAGGTTATCCGCATTAATATTGATGCGGATAACCTTAGCATCTGTCACTTGCTATAAATTAAAACAATTGTCAAAAATTAAAGTAATTGCTAGAAACTAAAGCCCGCACCGACATAAAAACCGTCCGAAACTTTATTGTTACGATGACCGTTCTTCCCTTTTATATCAATGACTCGATAACCTGCATCAACAGTCAGGGGTTTAAAGAGGACATAACGCAACCCTCCAGCAGCTTCAGTATAAGAATCCATTCCTGACGTTAAACTTTCTGGGGCACCATAAGCCTCACCATACAGGGATAAAGATGGGAAAACCGCCCAACTGAGCCCGACACCTCCCGCCAATGCCGCACCATTGCTTCCGTCTTTTGGAGACAGATAAAGAGCCTTGCCACCGACACTTGCCGTAAATGGGCCAACAGGCAGAGCAAAAAGAGCCCCTAAGCTGCCAAGCTGACCATTATGATCGCTGCGAGTCCAGTTGCCATTAAAAGACAGACCCGCATTTTTATCACCAATTCCCACAGATGTACTTGTATTATGTTTTCCTGCCTGTATATCCATAGAAATAGCATTTGCCGCACTAGCTACAAAGAGCAAGCTGAGTGCACCGCCAGTAATCAAACTTTTCATATTCATCTCTCTTTTTAATGATTGGGTGCTGATGCCACTACTTAAGATAGTTTACTAAAAAACAAGGAATGCCATAGCCACCAAAGGAAATGAAACATTTAGATTTATCAAGATGTGTAAATATTGCAACTATTGCTTAGTTTATACCGCTTTTTTCCGTTCTTCCTTCCAAAACCCATAGTTTAATTTGCTGGCGTGAAAGTTTTATTCCACCATTTTTCAGTTGAACGGGTAATAAATAGCAGGCCACTGGACGCTGGAAAACAGCCAGTTTGTCCGAAAGCCAATCGATAAGCGTTGCCGCCAAGGCTGGATGTTGAGTGTCGATCACTGCTACCGGGCGATGACCGAATTCCATATCGGGAATGGGAACAACAATACTTTGTTCTATTTGGGGATGCTGATTAATGATTCTCTCGATATCTTCTGGCTGAATTCCCTCCCCGCCACTAAAAAATTGGTTATCGAGACGCCCTAAAATACGCAATTCTCCCTGATCGAACATGCCTCGATCGCGGGTTGGAAACCAGCCATCGCTATCTGTCAAGGGTTTCAATTCGCCATCAAACCAATAGCCCATGGCGATACTATCCGCGTGAATTTGAATTTCCTCATCCACCAAACGAATGAATTTTCCCGGCAGCGGGTTCCCTACTCCCGGCAATTCATCCGACCTTTTCACGCAAACAGTTGATGCCATTTCTGTCAGGCCATAACCACACCAGCAATGTATTCCCAGTTGTTCCGCTTGTTGGGTCAGTACCGTTGGTATCGTTGCCCCTCCCAATAGAACTTCTTTTAAGGTCAATTTATGTTCATTGGGTTGATGCAACAAACGCCAAAGCTGGGTAGGAACCAGCGATGCATGAGTACAACCGGATACCGCTCGATTTAGTGGATGCAAGCTCCGGAACAGCGCCAATTCTGCCCCTGTTTGCAGCCAGCGCCACAAAATCCCTTGACCTGAAACATGATATAGCGGCAATGAAAGCAACCAACGATCATGTGGTTGAAAATCCATGCAAGACAGGATGCCTTGTGCACTGGCAAGGTGGGCATTGATAGAATGCACGGCGGCTTTCGGCAACCCCGATGAACCCGAAGTCAAAATCATGCTGGCAGGGCGATGGCGTTGCCATATTTTTGGCTGTTCAGAGATCACCTGCGGTATTTGGCACCAATCGAGTTTTTTGACTTCAAGGCTTGGTGAAGGTGAATCAGTGAAGTCCACTCCATAATCGAGACTGAGATGAGGCAGCAATTCCGCCAATAATTTTTCTGGCAGTTGAGGATTTAAAGGCAAAACCCGTGCTCCGCATTGCAGCGCGGCAAGATAACACAACAGGAGTTCCACACTGTTTTTGCCCCTGAGGAGCATGCCATTGCCTTCGGAAAGCCCCTGCTGCTGGAAACTGGCAGCAATGACATTGATTCTTCGTGTTATTTGCTGCCAAGTTAATGACTCATCATCTAATTGAATAGCCAGTTTATTGGGATGGGTTGCAGCCCAGTGCTGCCACGGCCATTCCATAAATTCGATTACTGACATTCATGGCTCCAAACGCGTGCCAGTTTATCCAATTCAGTACACGCAATATCACTATCCGGCCAGCACCGGATAAGCTGTGACTGAATAAGATCCAGCGTATCCAGGCCTGGAACAGTATCGGGTGTCAACCAGTGAGCAAGACGAGCCAATTGAGTCAAACCGAAACTCGTTTCAATGCTGGAGCTAATTACCGCTTCCAGTCCTGCCTGATGTGCCTCTGCGATCAGCCGACGACAACGGGCAATGCTGCCTACCAATGTTGGTTTAATGACAATGGCAGAAACCCCTTCTTGTGCTGCTATTGTAAAATCTGCTTCACGCACACTTTCATCCCATGCGATTGCGATCCCAGTTTTGCGGGCAAATGCCAGCGACTCTTCCCGGGTTTTACAAGGTTCTTCAAGGAAAGCAATTCTTCGCCGATATTCAAGATTGACATATTTCGCAAAACCATCAGCTTTTGTCGATGTCCAGCTACGGTTGGCATCCAATCGCAGTTGAAGGTCGGGCACAGCTTCCAGCATGACATTCACGACCATGCCATCCCGAACTGCCTCGTATAATCCAACTTTAATTTTAGCCACCTTCTGACCCGGCATATTGCCCAGCCGCAGGATCACCTCATCAGGATCTCCCGTGCATAATGGAGCCTTGCGATAATTGGCTTCTTCCGGCAATTCGCCCTGTAATTCAGCCAACGCACAACTAATACCAAACGCAACAGAAGGAAGCGTGCTTTCTTCCTGCTGAGTTTTTTCTGCGGATGGAACATTCAGGCACCATTGTTGTAACCATTCCACTGCTGCTGCTTTCGCTTGTTCCAGTGTTTCGTGGCTGAATTCAGGTAACGGGGAAATTTCTCCCCACCCCTCACGTCCATTATCCTGCAAATGAACCAAGAAACCGTCGCGGATTTTCAGGCGCTGGTGGCGCAGAATGACACCTGCCTCCATTGGCAGGCTGAATTGATATAAAGTTGCTTTACGCATTATGGATTTCGCTTGAATTTGCTGAAATCAGGATGACGTTTTTCATTGAATGCATTGCGCCCTTCCTGCCCTTCTTCCGTCATATAAAACAGCATCGTGGCATTCCCCGCCAACTCCTGTAAACCGGCCTGACCATCGCAATCTGCATTTAATGCAGCTTTCAAGCAACGTAACGCCATTGGACTGTTTTCCAACATTTCCCGGCACCAACGCACAGTTTCTTTTTCCAGCTCAGCATAAGGTACGACCGTATTGACCAGTCCCATATCCAATGCTTCTTTCGCATTATACTGGCGGCACAAAAACCATATTTCACGGGCCTTTTTCTGCCCCACGATCCGGGCCATATAAGATGCCCCCCAGCCACCATCAAAAGAACCAACTTTGGGGCCAGTTTGACCGAAAATGGCGTTGTCTGCGGCAATGGTCAAGTCACACATCAAATGCAATACATGACCACCACCAATAGCATACCCTGCAACCATGGCAACGACAGGTTTTGGACAAGTGCGGATCTGGCGTTGAAAATCCAATACATTCAGGTGATGTACTCCGCCGTCATCTTTGTAACCACCGTAATCGCCACGGATTTTTTGGTCTCCGCCCGCACAAAAAGCTTTTTCTCCCATTCCCGTCAGAATAATCGTACCAATTTCATCGTCATATCGGGCATCGGCCAGTGCTTGCATCATCTCTTTGACAGTCTGGGGACGAAATGCATTGCGTACCTGTGGGCGATTAATTGTAATTTTTGCGATGCCATCAAGGGATTTATGGTAAAGAACGTCTTCAAATTCATGGGAATAATCTTGCCATTCAACAGGGGCATATAGTTCTTCTTCGTTTGGATAGAGCATTATTGAATTTCCTTAACCAAAAAGTGATAAAAAGTGGTTTACTGCGGCCGAAAAAGCTACAGGATTACCATAATGTGCGTTATGCCCAACTTGAGGGATCGTTTTTAATGGCAGAGAATATCGCGCCGCTATTTCCTGAAATTTACAATCATTTTCGCCACATAGATAGGAAAAAGGCATATTTAATTGTTGTAAATCAGGAACTAGCCAAGATTGATGGGCCAGAGAGGTATTTTCCAACATATCAGCGATACAACTGCCTCTATTTTTGCTGCGAACATGGAGTAACTGTTTACGTTGCTCCGAGGTTAGATCGGCAAATACCGCTTGCTGATACCAATCAACCAGAACAGATTCGATTGGCTCTTGCCGAAAACGTTGCGCCCAATGTTTATCATGCTGCAATCGCACGGCGCGATCCTGCGGGGAAGGCAGCCCCGGATTTCCCCCTTCAACCAAAACCCCCCGCAAGCCATCATGTTTACCGTAAGTTGCATGATGCATGGCAATCCGGCCGCCCAATGAATAACCAATCAACCAATAATCATCAATCTGCTGCTCAGACAAGGTTGCATCCAACAGCACACTCATCTCAGCAAAGCCGCCTTTTAATGTAATATCGGCGGAACTGCCGTGGCCGGGGAGATCGATAACCAATGACGCATACTGATCACAGGCATTCACTACAGGCAGCCAGTCATCGCCGCCTCCCAATAGGCCATGCAGCCAAACTAGCCATGCGCCTTGATTATGTGAATGAAACTTCTGGCAGCCCAATGTCACAGCATTTCCACCTGTTTTAGCAATGCTTGCAGACATTCAGCCCCTTCACTGCCTGCAACTTTCACTTCAATCAATGTGGCTTCGTTGCGTTTCCACGCTTGTTTAGAGAGTCGCTCTAATTCTGCCCAGCTTGCCGGAGCGGCATAATTCAGGCCGAACATCGCCGCAGCGTGGTCAAAATTGACATTTTGCGGCATGCAGTAAAAATGCTGGCGTTCTTTCTCCGGTGTTGGTAACAGTGAGAAAATCTGGCCGCCATTATTGTTGACAATGATGAGCAGTAGCGGCGCAGGAAGATCACGCAACAAGGCCAGACTGTTTAAATCGTAGAGTGCAGAAATATCACCAATAATCGCCAGTGTCGGTTTATTGGTTGCCCGTTGAACACCGGCGGTGGTTGCAATCAATCCATCAATCCCACTGGCACCACGGTTACTGTAAACCGGATATCCCGCCGGCAACTGCCCTAAAGCATCGACCAAACGCACAATCAAGCTATTGCCGATAAATAATTGCCCATGCTGCGGTAACAATTGATGCAATTGATGGGCAACTGACGCTTCACTGAATTTTCCTGCCAGTTTTATTTCGACACATTCGCGTGCTTTTTTTGCCCAGATGCCCAACTCATCTGCCCAAGGCAATGGTTGGGAGCATGCGGGATTTTCCCGTAACCAATCAATAACACGGCAAGTAAATTTACGCCCTCGATGGTGAGCAGGATCAAGCCTGCCGGCAATGGGATCTACAATCCAATATTCTTCCGGCTGGCATTTGGCCTGCCACTGCAACAACCGTTTCCCTGTCAGACTGGCACCAAATTGAATGACTAAGTTCCCCTGAGCCAAAATGCTCTGAGCCTGAGGATGATTCAGCCACAAATCTGCATTCGGCAATGATTGCCCGGCTTGGGACAAAACATCACTAATCAGCGGCCAACCCATCTCTTTCGCCCACAAAGCAACAAGCTGCCCTTCTTCGGCACTCATTCTACCAGCCAGCACAATGCCCTGTTTCTTCTGCCAAAATTGCCAATCATCAACCTTGGCAATAAAGTGAGTTGCAGATTGTTTCAACCACGGTTCATCTCCTTGCCACCAGTCTCCCAATGTTTGCAGCCATTCCTCCTGCGCGGTGGAATCATTGTCATACAGAGGTTCAGCAAAAGGGCAATTAATATGCAATGCGCCTTGCTTCAGGTTTGACATTCCATTATCGATAGAAGAAACCAGCCAACTGGCAGGAATATCTGCGGCAGGGCGTGGCAACGCAAGGGCTTGAGTGGGATGGGAGGCAAAAATACCTATTTGGCGAATGGCTTGATTTGCCCCACAATCGATTAATTCTGGCGGCCTGTCCGCGGTAAGAAAAATCAAGCGTTCTCCCGTCAATCCGGCTTCAATCAATGCAGGATACAAATTAGCGACAGCCGTTCCTGATGTCACAATAACGGCTACGGGTTCTTTGCCTGCTTTAGCGAGCCCCAGAGCCAAATGTCCCAGACCACGCTCATCGAAATGTGTATGGCAGACAAGTTTGTGGTTTTCTGCGGCTGCCAGCGTTAATGGTGTTGAACGGGAACCTGGCGCAATACAAACATGACGCAATCCATGGCGGGTTAGTGCTTCCAATAAAAGTTTCGCCCAATGGCGGTTCAGTGCGCTGTTTGACATACGATGCCCAAAGGTTTCTTTTCAGAAAAAAGTTTTCAAAAAAATGTTAACAAATAAAAGGTATTATATAAGGCATTCATTTCGTTAATCGTTGTAAAAGCCATTTCTTTATCTTAGTTCAAAGAATTGTCACTTAATTAGCAATAATTTCAGCCATAGAGTTTTGCGCGCCACGCTGATGCTTGAGATACGGGTAGGTTGATCAATGACTAACTTGTTTGGGAATGGGTTTGCTTGACAATAAAAAGAGAAAACCAGCCAGAAGGTAATTTTTGGCTGGTCTTACAGATTGGCATTACTTAAGAACATTATCAAGGATAGTTAATATACAATGTTGCCGTTGCATTAACTTTTCCCGCAGTGATATGGCCAGCTGTTTGGATATAACGCGCCTTGAAAGGAATCGAATAATAGCCGAGCTCACTGATACCCAATTTAATTAAAGAATCAAATATCACAGGTTGATCTTGATATAAAACCTGAATGCCGACACCTTCCGCTGCATCATTACCTTGCTCAGCTGCCAGTACATTATCAGTACTGCCTGAACTCGTCGCCTTTAATACAATTCCAATGGGGGTTCTGGCATTGCAATCCAAATTAATATCAAACGGTTTCTCGCCTGCTGTGCTATTAATACCGGAAAAATCTCTGGTTCCGATCTTATCCATCTTGACAATAATGTCTTCATTATTTTTCAAGTGACAAGTGGATGGTATGAAGTTTATATCTTCAAATGTTGAAGAATATATTTTAAGATCTGACACGCGAGCTGTAATTTCGATCGGCTTAATAAAACCTGAACCAGTCAAATGTTGTGTTTTCACAAATGCAAGCTCGGCTTGCTTTCCCTTATCATGGATTCGGATCCGCATATCTATACCCGATACGCCAGTATCATAAGTCGCTTCATCGCCGCCTCGCATAATACGGGAGTGCCCTTTGACTTCCCAGACAATTTCTTCCGGCGAACTGCAGGAGTAGCTTTCTCCGACTATATCCATTTGACGAAACCAAATCGAATTCCCCACACTGTTTTCTCTACCCACAGTAGATGTCACATTTGACGATTTGTGTCCTTGTACAGAGAAACCTTTTCTTAAATGACAAGAACCCGCATAACTATCATTGATAGACATCCCTATTAACACACTGATAGCAGCCAACAATAATGAGTATTTTTTATAGAAAATAAACATATAAGCAAGATCCTATTCGCAATTCATATCCAAGGTATATAGGCCAGATGAAGGTCTTTTTTCCGGCAGGATATAATTGACAATGCAAATTTTAGGGTTTACTCCCCCCCATTGAACTCGTAGCTTGCCACTATCTGGCATGGCCGTGAGGTAGACTTGCCCTTCACTACTGACAATCGCATTCTGGGCTTCACTAAGTTCGTTTGATTGCTCCGACATGACCTTGGCTCCGAAAGGCACTGGCTTGCCGCGATAAGAGAGATACATCAAGATCCGGTTCCCTTTGCGGGTTTGAAAATCGGCCAGAACGAGTGCACCTTTTGTCGGCACAACAGATTGCGTATTTACATCAATATCAACATCGTCAGCAAAGGAGTGAGGCTCCAAAGCCACCCTGTTTTTATGGTAGCTACTGGCATAGGGCACAACGGCATAACCGTTCCAATCCGTAGTCACCGCTGAGTGATTGGCAATTTTGATGCCTTTCGCATCTTTTGCCCGCACCAATACCGCAGTTTCACCGATTACCTGAGATAAAGTCAGCCCATATGGATGGATGACAATTCCGCCAGTTAAACCGTAATTTAATTGCTGGCTATAACTCTTATCATTTTCGTATCGATAGTTATATCCGGCACGGATTTGACCATAGCTTCCTTTATAACCCACATGGATATTTCCATTGGTTCCCTCGCCTTTATTGAAATAATCTTGTTGCAAGCCATAGGACAGATTATTATCCGCCAACATGGTTCCATTCAGATTAATTCGCTGCGACAGGCGGCCGCGCCTATTGACATTAGCACCATAGCTCGCCCAACTATTTTTTAACCAGCGATCGAGGGGCACACTGACACTCAGCGAGAGTATTTGATCATGTTCGCTGGTATTCGGCTGAATACTATAGGTATAAGCCAAGCTATAATTGATCCCTTTGTGGCTGACGTTATAATTCGCATTGATTGAACGCTCATACCCCTTTTTTTGCCAATAATCTTGCTGCGATGCAGTGAGATATAATCCGCCAAAATCTCCCAATGATTGGTTGATTTGTAACTGAAATTTATTTTTTTTATTCAGGCTTCCAGAATAATAAGGCGGTGATTCAATACGATTGGCCTCAGAGAAATCATAAAAGCCTTTTGTCGAATATCGGTAATCCGCAAGCGAAAAATGCGTGCCCGTCTGCGAAAAACCTTTCGTATATTCCACCTTATAGGCCAAACCCGATGTTCTGTTATTGGAGGGCAATTCAGCCCAAGCATGGGTGACATTAGTCGAGAGTGCCCCTAATTTGCCAAAATCAATACTCGCCCCAAGCAAAGCAGATTGATACTTATCGGATAAAATCGTCCCGCCATAAGCCGTCAGCTTTTTATATAAACCGTAGTTCAATTCTCCCTGGAAAAAATACGGTTTACGCTGGTTGTGACTTACTGTGCGATAACGACCCATTGCCAATGAATACCTGATACTGCCTTCCCTTAGCATAATGGGAGCTGCTGTAAATGACTGAGTAAAAACGCGCTCCCGGCCATCTGCCTCTTTAATAATAATTTCTAAATCGCCGCTGGTTGTAGTGGGATACAGATCGTTAATTTCAAATGCTCCCGGCGGAACATAAGTCTGATAAATCACATAACTATTTTGCTTAATTGTCACCTGTGCATTGCTCTGGGCAATACCTCGTACAATTGGAGCGAAGCCTCTTTGGCTATCCGGCAACATGTTTTCATCGGAAGCGAGTTTAACACCACGGAATTGCACCCCCTCGAATAAGCGACTGGATGTAAAGCTATCACCAATCGTCAATTGCCCTTTGAGGGGATGTATATCACGCTGTAAATATGTATTGACACTTTGCCAATGCTGATTCTGATCGGAGTAAATAGACTCATTGCGAAAGCGCCAAGATTGCCAATTCACTCTTGATGCCAAACTCAGGAAATCACTCCTCGTTGAATGATGTCGGCTTTGCCAATTTGTGGAACCAGCATAATTATAATTAATCATCAAGGCTGTTAATCCTTGATCCCATAAATTAGGGGGAACATCATTGTGAGCAGTATAATTCAAAGCTATTTGAGGAATACTGATATTTAAGCGTTGCCGATTAAAATCTAAATCAACACTTGCATGGGAGATATATTTGTCAATATCTGTCACCACTGTATCGGGAGATAGCTTAGCCAGCTCAGGAAACATATCCAGTTTAACGCCCATTTCCTGCCATTGTTTCACCGTTAGTTTTGGCTTTAGTTTTTTATCCTCCACAATAAATTCAAGACGTTCTTTGCCTATCGCCTTGGTATTTAAAAAAACATCCACCAAATAATTCCCCGGTGGCTGCAAATCATTTTTAAAAATAGACAAGTCTACATCTTCAGGCAATAACCCATCAATTTTTAATGCTTGAATATTGAATTTATCTTCCGCATGTCCCGTTATGTGGTAAGAGCAATCTCCTATCACAATCAATGCAGAAAGTAAAAATCTATAATTCTTGCCACGATAAAATCGGTCAGCAAGATTATGTTGGATAAGTTTTGGCATATAAATTTTCTAAAATGTGATGAAGTCGTTTGTTGGCTAATATTTAAAATTCATCGGATATAAAAACTAAATATCCATAGATTCAGCCTGAGTTTCACCGCCATAATCATTAATAGCCTTCCAATTTACTTTTTGAGCGTTTTTCAGCGGCAAAGGCCAACTTAATTGACCAAAAGGCTTAATCATACCGGCATGGTTAATTTTGTGGTTATCAACATCAAGAGATGAAAATGAGATAAAATGAGGCGTGGGATTTTCAGCTACCAATTTCCCATTTTCTTTTTTAAATTTAATTTGTTTGTAAGCAACCATCGCATGTTCTTTCAAATGAGCAGGGCGATGGAATAATTTTAAACGTGAATTTACGATAATTTGCAATTGATTTATATTTGAATCTGAATTTGATATTTTTGGAATGGATTTAATATTAACCCAAAATATCGATTCCCTATCCGTTGGTAATTCATTGCCAACCTTAACAATTCGTACAACATTTTCGTTGTTGGCCGGTAACTTAAATAATGGTGGCGTTACAATAAAAGGCGTTTTTGTTTTATCGTTTTCATCTTGAATCCAGGTTTGAATCAGATAAACCGAATCCTGCTCTGGATTAGTCACAGAAATAGAAACTTCTTTTTTATCACTCAAATAAACAACTCGGGTTCCACCAATAACAACACCTGCAACAGCGATACTACCACTTAAAAAATAGAATAAAATAACAAAGAAAAGACGATAACAGGACACGGTTATTTCTCCACCCAATTATGGTTGGTTATATTTAATAGAGTAAACCTGGCATCCTTGTCAGGTTTACGCATATATACCCATAGTCTTTCAAATTACATCTTTGTTGGCCATACTCACTCTCCCTCCAACATAATAAAATATGTTCCCGAGGCATGCTCCCTTTACCAATTAGACGAAATCTGAAACCCATAAGGTATAAATTTTCGAGCTACAGTTTTTTAAATTAAACTATAACTTGAAAGTTACTAAGGATAATATATGAATTTAAAACTATTAATTATATGCTACAGTAAAATTAGTCACCGCATTAGCAGCGCCTGGGCTTACTTGCTTTTGAGTGGCAACATATTTAGCAACGAATTTTAACGATTGTTCTCCACCTTTAACAATTGGATTATTCATAGAGGATGAAGCCAAAGAGATATTAGACTGAGTATCTGCTTCATAAATACCAATAGCAACACCAGTTGCAGAATTATGATCTTTAGACAGCGCTAAAAGGTCTCTATTCTGGTTATCACTAGGACCATCAAATTTAATAGTCACATGGTTCTCTTTCATCTCTTTTGGACAATCCAGTAATTTGATTTCAAATTTTGTTGGTGCAGCAGTATCACCTACATTTTTGAATGAACTAGAACTAACAACACCCATTTTAACGGTTTGATCCGCAGAGTCGCTATGAACCTTACAAGCATTCTGTATTACTTCTCCTTCAAAACGAACTTTACCATCTGCTGCATTTGCAGTTGTAGCAAATAAAGAAGATATAAAAAGAGAAGAAATAAGCAGCTTAGATTTCATTAAATTAAACCCCATTAGTTGATATAAAGAATCCTATCAACTGATTAAAAATTACAGAAGATAAGGAAATATGATCACGTACTTGATAGACACTTCCGACACACTTCGTTAGCGCATCTACAACGATTGTCTTTTATCCAAAAGATACAGCCATCCCCCTCTCTTATGTGGCCTATAAGAGATTAGTTTTAGCATTTCGGTTAAGACAGGATCATAATAGCGTTAATTTAACATAGATCAACATAATTTCCCGAATACCATGTATATTCAGAACTTTATGCTACATTTTTACTAAATGTTTACTATGGCGCATTATGTATAAGCGAAATCAATAAATATAATGCTGAAAAATCATTAATTATAAAATTATATATAATTAGTACTCTAATAGTCACTATTGTTTTATAGATATTATCTATGTTTTATTTTACCAATTAAATGATTTACATAGTTATATTAACCCATGTGACAGTCTGCTTTTCATAAAAATTAATAATTTAAATTCAGATAGATACAAACAAATAGGCAATGGTATTAAGCAAGAAAAAAACCAGATTAGATATCGACGGGGGAGTTAACTAAATTTTCCAGGCCAATAAACGACCAAGTCGCTATTTGGAAAATTAATTAAATTAATGATGATAATAAATAACGAAATTAATATTCCCACAGAAAGAATACTGAATAGAACCCCGAGAAATGTAGCGAAAATAATTTATTCATCAATCAAACTGATCAGCAATGTACGCAATCCGGCAGCTTTATTTTCTATTTCAATCCATTCCTGTTCAGGATCTGAATCAGCAACGATACCCGCTCCCGCATAGAGTGACAGTATATTGCCATTGATCTGCGCACAACGCAGTGAAACTGCAAATTCACTCTGTTCCAGGCATAAATATCCCGCCGAACCCGCATACCACTCACGGTTAAATGGCTCATTTTCCGCCAAAAACTTCCGGGCTGCCTCACGGGGTAAACCGGCCACAGCCGCTGTTGGCTGTAAGCGACGCAAACAATCGCTATCGCTCACCTGCTTCAAGACTCCACGAATATGTCTGCGCAAATGCTGAACTTTTCTCAAGCGGATCACATCAGGTAAGCCAACATCAATCGAAATGACACCACCTTGCAAACGCTGGCAGATATCATCAACAACAATCAGGTTTTCATGCTGGTTTTTTTTATCTTCCTGCAACCATTGGGCCAATTCAGCGGCTTCCTGATCATCTTCAGCATTTGCCACAGTCCCTGCCAATGCTTCAGTATAAAGTTGTAACTGATTACGGTAATACAACCGTTCCGGTGTCGAAGCCATAAAAGCACGCTCAGCATCAAATGCCAGCATGAAATGATAACAGTGGTGATTTACCTGACGGCTGGCTGCCATAAATTGGGCTGCCGGCAAGGAGGAGTTGAGCACCAGCTCAGTTTTGCGTGCCATGACCACTTTTTCCATTTTATTCTGGGTAATGGCATCCAGTGCCTGACTAAGCAGAATATTCCACTGCCCATGTTCCGGTGTATGCCTCGCCTGCAAAATGGCTGTCTGCAACGGATAAAGTGTTTCATGGGGGAGAAGCTGACTCAGGAACTGACAGGCATTTTCAATATCGTTTTTCCCATCAACATTGATGTATAAACGATTTTCATCATGATAGCGGCGTAATTCGAACCGGGGAAGAAACAGATAGCTTTCTTCACCAATGGTATCTTCGAGCTTGCCCTGTCCCGCATTTTCATCATAAGCGTGATAAAAATTGACTTTATTCCAAGCATTTAAGCCCCAGAGACGCATCTGGGAGAATTGGTGATGCCGCTGGAGAAATTGCTCAGCCTCAAGGATATTGCTGAATAGACGAATTTTCCCGCAAGCAACAACTTCTTCATGGCCTTCTCTATGTTGCCAGTAAAATTGAGGATAATGGGGCTGAGCAGATAGCCATTCCAGCCAATGGTCACTTTTGCCTGCCGGCAACACGAAAGAAAACGATTGGATGCCAATTTCGCTAACATCTTCAGCATTAAGAGACTCGCACACATCAGCGATAATATTGGCAATTTGATTCACATTTTTCCCCGTTAACAACATGATAAAAAAAGAATTATACGAACCACCAAAAATTATGAAAGCACTATCGTTTATAAGGTTATCGTTTGTGAGTTTTTTACCTGCAATTTCTCATATGCCCTGCTGTTTCTTCTTGAGTGCATGAATGCAGCCAGCCGCCCCAACCATTCTCTGGATGAACGTTGTTTTAATCCTAATGAATACAATTTCCCCAGCAATACATTTCCACTTATAGAGCCGACAGAAATAGCATTTAATTTCGCAATATAATCATCGGTTGGCTAATCAACCCTATTTAAATACTGAAATAAAATCCATCAGTTTAATATTGTTCATTTATTTTTCATTGAAAACTTCAATGTTAATTAATATTTCTTCCGATAAGAAATAATCCATTTAGAACTTAGATGGAAAGGTTAATAACTCTTCTTATTAAAGCCAGTAGTTCAGTTATTGCGATAAGAAATCAGGGGGAAGTTATGCTTCCATGATAAAAAACGACAATAAAAAACACTTACAGTCAGACTAAGTATTTTTTATTGAAAAAGCTGAAATTACTATTCCTTACCTTTTTTAAATTTTATAAACCCCCAATAAAAATAACACAAGATAATGATTTTAAAGAAAAAATATATAATTAATTATCAAAGGTATAATTTGAGATTATTATGCTGAATTAATATAATCGCGTAATGAAATAAAATAGAGATAATTATTTTCTGAATTTTCCCCATTGATATAAATTAACCCAGTGCGTATTATTCTGCCTCTTCAAAAATGGATAGTTCAAAAACTCTCCTTAATTTAAATTAAATCTAGTTCCATCTAATTTTGCTGTTCTAAAAATCAATGGGCAGTATAAAAAGGGGATACCGTGTCATATCTTTATTTCAGGCCGATAGGCTATCATAGATATCGGTATAAACTGTTATCGCTATTTATATCATTAGGTTGTGCAATAACAACAGAAGCTGCACAAACGGATTACGATTCATTAATTCAACAAGCCAGAAATGGGAATACCACTCCCATGCTTGAATATATTCGTCAGGAAGAAAAACAACGCCACCTTTCCTCCTCACAAATTGCCGATTGGCTGCAAATAGCAAGCTGGGCCGGGCATGATGATGAAGTCATTTCCCTTTGGCAACGTTATCGCTCAATGCCTATACCAGCTAGGGGAGTAACTGCCGCTGCCCGGGCTTATCGCAATGAACGCCAGTGGTCACAGTCAATTCAACTGTGGCGCACAGCCTTAGCTTTAGGAAAACAAAATTTAGAAAAACAAAACGATGATATAAAAGCAGGCCTTATCATGACATTGGCTGATGCCAGACAGGATAAAGAAGCCCGTCATTTGGCAAGGGGCTTACTCGCGCTCCAGCCAAACGCGGCGAATTATCGTTTAATGGCTTATGTTGATCAGGCAGCCGGGCGCACATGGGATGCCATGCAAATGCTTTCTACCGCCCATGAACGGTTTCCCGATAATGCAGATGTGGCTAAAGATTATCTGGCCAGCTTAAAAAACAATCGCATAAACGGCCCTGCTTGGCATTTAGGACAGCGATATACGGCGCAATTATCCCCAGCACAAATGCGCAGGCTGGAATCTGATGCCGCAGCAGAATTGGTTCGGTTATCAATAATGCCTAACCGGAGCGAGACAGAGCGGTTTGCTATCGCAGACAAAGCACTGGCCCGTTACGAACAGATGTTCAATCAATGGCAGGCTTTGCCAGATGCCCGGCAAGATTATCAACGGGGACGCATCGATCGCCTTGGTGCTCTTCTCGCCCGCCATCGTATGCAAGAAGTGATCGATGAGTATCACTCTTTACAGGCTGAAGGGATAAATATGCCGGAATATGCGCAGAAATGGCTAGCTTCGGCTTATTTGAACCTGCGCCAGCCTGACAAGGCGCGGGATATTTTACGTTCGTTGAATTACCCCAATGGCAATGTGCTGACTGTCGGAAAAACATCTGTACCCGCGGTTTCCCCTGAAGATGACAGTGTTCTTTTCTATGCCGATGCCGAAAGTGAGCATCTCACCCAAGCACAACAACTGGCCACCAGCATCAAACAACGCAATGCCTATATGGTCAATGTTTTTGGTTCCCCCTTACCTGTTCCCAATGATAACTGGCTGCAAGGGAAACAATTTTTAGCTGAATCTGCGCAGTTACATGAAGACCTGCCTTTGGCAGAAAAACGGTTTACTCATTTAGCCCGCACGGCTCCCGGCAATCAGAAATTACGTATGGATCTGGCCGCTGTTTGGCTGGATCGCGGTTGGCCGCGCCGGGCAGAAAGCGAACTGAAACAAATTGAGGGTATTGAACCCCGCAATCTCTTTCTGGAGATCCAGCAGGGTTTTACCGCTTTGGCGCTGCAAGAGTGGGAGCAGGTGGATTTACTGGCCGATGATGTTATTGCCCGCACACCAGAAAACATGCTTGCCAGACGCTTTGACCGGTTGCGCAATGTGCATCACATGTCAGAACTTCGCGTCAACATCAATCAGGGTATTGATTCCGAAAGCCCAAACAGTGGCAAACATAATTCAGATATCGATGTGGTGCTCTACAGCCCACCGATTAATGATAATTGGCGCCTGTTTGCCGGAGGTGCTTACCATCGTGGACAGTTCTCAGAAGGCCAAGGCATAAACCGTGATCTGCGTGGCGGTATTGAATGGCGATCGCGGGATTTTTGGCTGGAGAGTGAAATTTCCGCCCGTGACTATCGGCATGGTAAGAAAACAGGGCTGCGCATTGCCGGATGGCATGATTTCAATGATCAGTGGCGCATGGGAGGCTCAGTTGAGCGCCTTGCCCGCAGTACTCCACTGCGTGCCCTGAACGGCAATATTCACGCCAACGGCGGGCAAATTTATACACGCTGGAAACACAGCGAACGCAGCCAGTGGACAGTACGGTTTGCGCCTTTGTTCTTCTCAGACGGCAATAATCGATTTGAATATGGCATTGATGGTATTCAACGCTTGTATACCACACCTTATTTAAAACTTGATGCAGCCTTGGAACTGAGTGCATCCCACAATAGCCTTCGTAGCAAATACCAGAACCGTTTCAACAACTCCCAGAAAAATACACCTTACTTCAATCCCAGAAGTGATTACACATTCCTGCCTAAGTTGGCAGCGGATCACATCATGTACCGGCATTATCAAACTGTCTGGAGCCAGCAACTTGAGGCAGGCATCGGTCAATACTGGCAGCAGGACTATGACAATGGATTAATCACAATGGTGGGCTACGGCCAACGCATCAAGTGGAATGACGTCATTGATGCCGGAGTGAAAGTGACTCTGGACAAGCGCCCTTACGACGGTAAACGGGAACGTAATCTGCAAGCTGCTTTTGATTTAATTTATCGGTTCTAAAGGATTTTTTATGATACACAATGTTTTTCGCCACTGGTTGATGATTTCGGCATTGCTGATTGGTTTCATTCTTTCCCAATTTCATACGATGGCATACGCAAAAAAACCAGATTTCATTCCACCGGCACAGCGCCCCCTTCCCATGAATGAACGCGCATGGCCGCAAAATAGTTACATGGTTCTGGCTTATCATGATGTCGAAGATGATGGGGCAGACCAACGCTTTATGTCAGTCCGCACCAGCGCCTTGAATGATCAATTTGCATGGCTGCGGGAAAATGGATACCAACCCATCACGGTCGACCAAATTCTTGCAGCCAATCAAGGGGGAGCCCCCCTTCCACCCAAGGCTGTACTGCTCACTTTCGATGATGGCTACAGCAGTTTTTATCATCGTGTATTCCCTTTGCTCAAAGCCTATAACTGGCCCGCCATTCTGGCGCCCGTCGGAATCTGGGTCGATGCCCCTTTTGGCAAACCCGTTAATTTTGGTGGTTTGATGGTGCCGAGGGAACGTTTTACCACATGGGAACAGGTAGCTGAAATGTCACGCTCTGGTTTAGTGGAAATTGGCTCCCATACTTATCAACATCATTACGGTGCCATTGGCAATCCACAAGGCAACACAGAGCCTGCCGCCGCCATTCGCATTTATGATCCCAAGACGGGTAAATATGAAAATGAACAAGCCTTTCGCCAACGGATGGAAAAAGACATTTCCACCATCACCCAAAAAATTGTTGCTGCAACCGGCAAGCAGCCACGGGTTTGGGTCTGGCCTTATGGTATGGATAGCGGCGTAACACTGGAAATAGCCAAGCGCTACGGCTACAAAATGGCGCTGACACTGGATGATGGGCTGGCAGATGCCAATAACCTCGATAATGTTCCACGCATTTTGCTTACCAATAATCCGTCTCTAAAAGAGTTCGCGGAGCAAGTCATTCAGGTACAAAATAAACGCATTATGCGGATTGCCCACATTGATTTGGACTATGTGTATGATCCGGATCCAATTCAGCAGGCCAGCAATCTCGATGAACTTGTCCAGCGCGTCGCTGATCTCCGCGTCAATACTGTTTTTCTGCAAGCTTTTGCCGATCCCAAAGGGGATGGCAATGTGCACCAGCTCTATTTTCCCAATCGCTGGTTGCCGATGCGGGCGGATCTGTTCAACCGCGTCTCTTGGCAGCTTCACAGCCGGCTGAACATTGATGTTTACGCATGGATGCCGGTTTTGGCATTTGAATTGGATCCCTCATTCCCGCGCGTGATGAGCTACGATGAAAATAGCAACAAGCTGTTTGTGAACCCGACACAATATCGCCGGCTATCTCCCTATAACCCTGAGAACCGTCAGCGCATCAAAGAGATTTATCAGGATTTAGCGGCCCATGCTATTTTTCAGGGAATTTTGTATCACGATGATGCGGTCATGTCGGATTTTGAAGACGCCGGCCCAGATGCCATCAAGGTCTATCAAGCCGCTGGGTTGTCCAAATCCATTGCCGACATTCGTCAGAACCCTGAACAGTTCGCCCGTTGGACGCGTTTGAAAAGCCAGTACTTGGTTGATTTTACCCATGAACTAACCCGCGAACTTCAATCTATACGAGGCTATCAACTCAAAACCGCACGCAACATCTTTGCCTTGCCGATCTTAGAACCCGACAGTGAAGAGTGGTTTGCGCAAAATCTGGATGATTTTCTTGCCCATTATGATTGGGTTGCCCCAATGGCCATGCCATTAATGGAAAATATTCCTCTGTCAAAAAGCAATCAGTGGTTATCCCGCTTGGTAAAAACCATCGCACAACGCCCACAAGCGCTGGATAAAACTGTCTTTGAGCTTCAATCCGTGGATTGGCGCAAGCCAGTCAATAAAAGAGCGATCCCCGGACGCCAGATAGCAGAATGGATGCGTCAATTGCAGCTCAATGGTGCACAAAGTTTTGGTTATTACCCTGATGATTTCCTCAACGATCAACCAGAAATGAACGAAATTCGTCCAGTTCTTTCTCCAGAATGGTATCCACTCAATGATTGACCGTATCCTTGCATTTCTCGTGCTCAGTCTCGTATTGAGCATCCCTCTCGGTATCGCGGTGACGTTTACCGGCGACGTTTTGTTGCACTTTGTTTTTTTCTGGCCTCTGTTTATGTCTGCCATTTGGATTTCAGGCGGCATCTATTTTTGGTTCTATCGGGAGAGACATTGGAAAGTCGTTGATGAGCAAGCACCTCTCCTTGAAGGCAACCCTCTCATTTCAATATTAATCCCTTGCTATAACGAAGGGCCGAATGTTCGTGAAACATTGCTGGCGGCATTAAACCAGCGTTATGCCAACATTGAAGTGATTGCTATCAATGATGGTTCAAGCGACAGCACCGCAGATGAACTCAATGCCTTGGCAAAACAGCATCAGGCGTTGAGAGTCATTCACTTAACGCAGAATCAGGGGAAAGCCACTGCGCTTCAGGCCGGGGCTGCTGCCGCCAACAGTGATTATCTGGTTTGTATCGACGGGGATGCGTTGCTCGATCGCGATGCGGCCGTTTGGCTGGTCAAGCCCATGATTGATCATCCCCGTGTGGGCGCAGTGACCGGCAATCCCCGTGTTCGGACACGTTCAACCTTAGTCGGCCGAGTTCAGGTCGGTGAATTTTCTTCCATCATTGGCCTGATCAAACGGACTCAGCGGGTTTATGGTCAAGTATTTACCGTTTCTGGTGTTGTCGCCGCCTTTAATCGCAGGGCGCTTGCTGACGTCGGTTACTGGAGCAACGACATGATCACCGAGGATATTGATGTGAGTTGGAAACTTCAGCTACATCATTGGGCTATTTTCTTCGAACCCCGCGCCATATGCTGGATATTGATGCCTGAAACCCTGCGGGGATTGTGGAAGCAGCGGTTACGCTGGGCACAGGGTGGAGCGGAAGTATTCCTGAAAAATTTACGCAAATTGTGGTCATGGGAATACCGCCGGATGTGGGTATTGTTCGCCGAATTTTGTTGTTCGGTTATTTGGTCATTCACGTTTGCCCTTTCCATCATTCTGTTTTTCCTTGGCTTGGTAGTCACACTACCAGAAAGCATACGGGTCTATACGCTGTTTCCACCCGGCTATACCGGATTAATACTGGCGGCTACTTGCCTTATTCAATTTACCATTAGTTTAATCATTGAACGACGTTATGAAAAACACGTTGCTTCATCGCTGTTCTGGGTAATTTGGTATCCAATGGTGTACTGGATGCTGAATCTGTTTACGACGCTGATCTCTTTTCCCAAAGTCATGCTCAAAGTACGCAGAAAACGAGCACGCTGGGAAAGCCCTGATCGAGGAATAGAGAGAATAGAATCATGAAAGATCCCTTGATTTTTACCGAGCAAAAACTATCACCTCGTTTGCTTGATATTTTACTGACCATTCTCGCTTGGGCAGGATTTATCTATTTATTTGTGCTGGGGTTATTTTACTCTTCCCACAATGGCCCCAAGCCTTTTATTTTGGCATTCACTTCAGAGTGGGGCTCGATAGCCCTTTATCTCGCCATTGCAATATTCAATGCACTCTTGTTAATCGGTTGGGCAAAGTACAATCAATACCGTTTCAGAATAGAGCGACGCAGTCACCGCCCTTTTCTTACCCATACTGAAGTGGCAAAAAGTTTTTCCTTGGAACAAAAATTATTAGATGCCTTACGGAAAAGCAAAGTTTCCAGTATCACTTATGACAATCATGGACATATAATGGAAATCAATAAAAACTCATCGATACAGAGTTAGCTGCCTATTAATTTAGGAAGTAAATTACACTGGAACACCAATCTCAAATAATACTCTTTGGTTATCAATGGATTTTACAACCTATCTCAGCCAGCCACATTAATTCCAAGGCGAGATAGGTTCTTACTGAGAACATACTCTTATTCGTAACCTGAACATTATTTCTATGAAAGGCAATTACTGGAAAACGTTATGCAAATGATTGAACGGATTCATCATCTTTGTGAGCGTACAATTTTCAAATGTATTATAAATACCCAGTGTATTTTCAGATTATTTCTGCGGTTTTTGACTGTCTCATATTTAACCGTAGTGATAAGTAATTCAACAGTCATGGCTATGACTGATTCCCGTGAAAAAATAAAACTCAATGAAAACGTCGCTCGAGTGGTTTCTGGCATCATCAGCTATACACATTGGCCTGCTGCACACACCGTCCTGCGTTTATGTCTGGTGCCTCCGTCCAATTACATTAGTACCTTAACCAACCTAAATATGATTTCTGATCACACAGAATTACAAATAGAAACTTTGAATTTCAACGTAGAACAGTTAATAGAAAAATGTGATGTTATTTACTATGGCCAGATTGCTCCATCACTCCAACATCGGGTTATTCGCAAAAAAAACAGCAAACCCCTGCTGACAATTGCAGAAAATAATGTGCAATGTGAGATTGGCAGCGCATTCTGCTTAAACATCAACAGTACTCAAGCAACATTCAGCCTAAATCTCGATATTCTGACGCGCAGTGGTGTACGCGTGAATCCGAATGTCCTCCAATTGGCACGCAAGGTGGAATAATCTTATGAAAAAGCGTTATTCACTGATGCCATCACGCCCTACCCTGCGTCAGGCTTTTCACCGGATACATCTGATTATCACATTCACCATACTCTCGGTGGTTGGTTTATTTCTATCCTCATTGGCATTACTTGCCATGCAAAAGTACGCGGAAAATAACCTGAAACTCATATCAGAGACAATAGCCCATACAGCACAGGCTGCTGTGGTTTTTCAGGATAAGACCGCAGCCAAAGAAGTATTGGAAATGATTGCAGTTCATGATGGTTTTACAGAAGCCAAGATTTTTGATGCAAAACAACAATTGTTGGCAAGCTGGCAAGTGGATCAGGATACTCGTACCGGTAATTTTAAAAGATTAGTCGAATACTGGCTTTTTCCTGATCCTTTCGTCCAACCTATTTACCACCACCAACAAAAAGTAGGTTCAGTTTGGTTAATTGGTAACAGTGATCACATTATCCAATTTATTTATCAGGCCTTATTTGTGTTATTTGCCTGCCTGCTGTTCAGTGCCGTCATTTCACTTTATCTTTCCCTGCGCATGCACGACGGGATTGTCAGGGCATTGCAGAATATTACTATCGTTGCCCATGACGTCCGGCAACGCCGTGCTTTTTCACGGCGCGTTCCTTCTGCCCATATCGCTGAACTGCATGAACTGAGCCAAGTCTTCAATCACTTACTTGAAGAGCTGGAAGAGTGGCAACATCACCTGCAAACGGAAAAAGCCGTCTTAACCTGGCAAGCACAGCATGATTCACTGACCGGGCTGCCCAATCGGGCAACCTTTGAGCGTGTTCTTTCTACAGTGATGAACGACAAATTTATGCGTGAAAGTGCGGCGATATTGTTTATTGATGGCAACAGGCTGAAATATGTAAATGACGTTTATGGGCATGCCGCAGGTGATCATGTTTTGGTGACTATCGCTGCCACCTTAAAAAGAAGGGTCAGGAAAACAGACACCGTTGCCCGGCTTGGGGGAGATGAATTCGCCATCTTATTACCTTCAGCCAATCTGGAAGATGCCGAGCGTGTCGCCAAAAATATTATTCATGCCATGGATATCCCCATCCTTCTTCCCAACGGACAACATTTGCGTATCACTCTGAGTATTGGCATTGCCTTGTCCAATGGTGACTTAACCGCAGAACAACTCCTGTCTGAAGCCGACGCAGCCATGTACCACATTAAACAACGGGGTGGCGGCTGGCATTCCGCAAATACAACAAAACTAAACTATCTATCAAGGAATTCAATATGAGCAAAAATCGTTTCTTTGTGATCGTGTTCGCACTCATTAGCACTCTTGTCCTCAGTGCCTGCCAGAATAAAGGTGCCCTGACAGCGGCTCAAATCGCTGCGCTCAAACAACAAGGATTCCAGCAAACTGATGAAGGCTGGCTATTTGGTCTGTCAGAAAAGGTATTGTTTGGTAATAACCAGTTTCACCTGCATCCAAGCGGTGAAGCGAAATTAAAAGAGCTGGCAAATGTCTTAACCAAAGTCGGCATTAATCACGCCCGCCTTGATGGTCATACGGATAACTATGGTGAAGTGAGTTACAACGACCAACTATCCCTTAAACGTGCCAATACCGTTGCTGATGCCCTGACTCGAGGTGGGATGCAACGCAATAACCTGAGCACGCGGGGATTGGGGCCAAGCCAGCCAATTGCCGATAACCGCAGTTCAAAAGGCCGGGCAGAGAACCGCCGGGTTGCCATTGTCATTACTGCCCCATAACTAATGGTAATGCAGTGAAACTATCCCGCCATCATTTCTCATCTTTGCCAAGGAAGGCGAGGATATACTGCTTATTTTAGAACTTCCCATCAATAAAAGTGTTTTTTGTTCAGATTTTGCCATATGAACATCCAGTTGTTTCCTGTCTCTTATTTCTTCCTGTAACATAGCCGATACTTTGATACTGTTTCCCAAAGAAGAATCTGATTTTTGTAGTTATATGATTTCTTGTAAGCAATAAGTTAATAAAAGTTTGCGTATTTGAATAACAAGTCTACTGTTGAATTATGAGCTTTATCAAAAAGGAGAAATGATGGGGCTGGATCTGAAATCATCCCGATCTGTATATCGGATATTCGTGATGTTATTCATTACCATCACTATCAGCATAGGTTTTATATTCTGGAGATTATTTTCCAATAATCGGGATAATATCCAACCGAATGTGGAATTGGAGAGTGTATTTATTTTACTTTCTATGTTTACACTTTTATCTACAGTATTCCTCTATAAATACACAAAAACCATTATTCTGCCAGATTTCCGTTTGAGACAGGCAATTAAAAATCAGCAATTCATCCCTTACATGCAGCCAATTATTTGCAGTGAAAACAATAAGATAATTGGCTGTGAAATCCTTGTTCGCTGGCAGAATCCCATACAGGGGTTATTGACACCCAATAAATTCATCGCACAGATCGAAAAATCAGATCTCATTATTCCTTTAACTCATAATCTGATAGCGCAAGTGCAAGATTACTTCGCACCGATAGCCCATCGATTACCCCAGCATTTCAATTTTAATTTCAATATCAGTGCGAGACATTATAAAGACGCTCATTTGGTGGATGATTGCCAACGTTTTCTGAAATCATTTCCGAAAGATACAGTTAAGCTGATTCTGGAAATCACTGAACGGGAATTGCTGGAATCAAATGAACATACAATTAATTTATTCAACAAATTGGATGAGCTAGGTGTCTTGATCGCTCTGGATGATTTTGGGTCAGGTTATTCCAATTATAATTATTTACAAAAATTTAACATAAATGTAGTGAAAATTGGGCATAATTTTGTCAGTAAAATGAATACCGATTTGATCTCAAAGCATATTGTAGAAAATATCATCGACCTTGCCCTGCGGCTCAATCTGGAAATTGTGGCAGAAGGAATTGAAAGCCAGAAACAGGCCAATCAGCTAAAGAACTACTCTGTCAATTACCTACAAGGGTATTACTTCGATCGCCCATTGCCATTAGATGAATTTGTAAAAAAATGGCTGTAATGAGAAATGGTTGTGATAAATGCATCCAAGCAAGATTATCACACCATATATAATTTTTTTACTGACCCCGATTTATTGCTTTAAATTTCTGGATAGTCTGTTTGATGGCTCGCTCTGTCGGCAGACGTTCCATCGAACTGGCACCATAAAACCCATGGCAATCTGGACAGTGGGCCAAAATATAAGCGGCATCTTCCGGTTCCGATATTGGCCCTCCGTGACATAACACAATGATGTCATCACGGATAGCTTTAGCAGCCGATGCACAAGCATTGATGATTGGTATACAAGACGCCAAATCATGCGATGTATTGGCGCCAATATCCCCGCCAGTAGTTAAACCGAGATGGACAACGATGATATCAGCACCTGCTTGTGTCATCGCTTCAGCATCCTCTACACTGAAAACATAAGGTGTGGTCAGCATCTCCTTCTCATGCGCCAAACGAACCAACTCCACTTCCAGAGCATAACCCATACCTGTTTCTTCTAGGTTTTGTCTGAACTTTCCATCAATTAGCCCCACAGTTGGAAAGTTCTGGATACCTGCAAAACCTTGAGCTTTCAGCCCATCTAAGAAAAGGGATAAATTGCAGAATGGATCAGTCCCACAAACACCAGCCAACACTGGTGTTTCTTTAACTACTGGCAGTACTTCATTCCCCATATCCTTAACAATATCGTTTGCATTGCCATATGGCATTAATCCGGCCAATGATCCCCTGCCCGCCATTCTGAAACGCCCAGAATTATATATGACAATAAGATCTGCGCCTCCAGCCTCTTCGCAACGAGCCGAGAGCCCGGTGCCAGCACCCGCTCCAATAATAGGTTCGTTACGTTCGACTTTTTGTTTTATTGTTTTAATAAGATGATGATACTTCTTCTTCATAAAGAATTCCCTGGTGTTGCATAATTTCTCTGAAGTGCTGAATTACAAGAGAATAAAACTGTGGTGAGTTTATATGGAAAGGTGTTTTTATAACTTTTCGCAATTCAGTTTGCTTTATTGTTTTTTCCAATCCATCACAAAATGCCTGCGTTGATGCAGGTAAATAAAAAGGCTGTTCAGGGCAATCGAGTGCCGAGAAGCCGCCTTCTGGAATAATGAACCGAACAGGCCCATTACATTTATTAAGCTTATTTCCTATCCAAACACCAAGCTGATAGTTCTCTTCAGGTGTGGTTCTCATCAAAGTTACCTGAGAGTTATGTTCAACAAACAGCCTGTTGCTGTAGCGTTCCGGAATTGTGTCCTTTGGACCAAAGTTAACCATGTCCAAAGCGCCAGTACTGCCGATCCACGGAATACCTTTTTCTGCAATAACATCTAAACGCGTGTCGGGGCAACTCAGGACACCACCAAATAGCAGATCAGCAATTTCTGTTAATGTGATATCCAAAACACACGACAATTCACCGTCCTTAGCCAATTTCTCCATACATGTTCCACCATTGCCAGTGGCATGGAAAGCCAGACAATCATGTTGGATATTTAATTCAGCTGTCAGCTGATTAATACACGGAGTGGTTACACCAAACATTGTCAATCCCAGGGCGGGTCTGTTAGTGCTGGTCAATGGAATAGCATAATTGATTGACCCAGCAATCATGTTTGCTGCATTTGCCAGAATTGGCCGGGAAACACTGTTTAGCCCGTTAAGATCGGTTACAGTATAAAGCATCGTAATATCACTGGCCCCAACGTAGGCTGAGACATTTCCTGATGCCATGGTTGATACCATCATTTTTGGTAAACCAATCGGAAGACTTTGCATAGCCGGAGTTATCAATGCCGTACCGCCTGACCCCCCTATGCCAATGACTCCCGCGATATCATCAATTGAACTATTCAAAAAATTAGTGAGTGCAATAGACATCTCACTTATCGCTTTCCCTCTCACTCCGCAAAAAACAACATCTGCTCCGACAGGATGATATTCAGCCACCTGTAGTGGGCTAATATCTATTTTTTCGTTCTGTTTATCGTCCTGTGGAGTTGATGTAGAGACATCGATGATAATTGAATCAACTTCTGCAAGGCGTAAACAAGATTTCAACCAGATTAACTCATCCAGTTTTGTGTCTGCCGTCCCGATGACGAACACAAATTGTGTCATATCGCAAACTCCATGTGGCCTGACCATTCAAAAACCAAACGTCAAGCTATGCTAATATTTTACTTCATGCAAGATGTTTTTTATCATCGAGGATATTTTTTATCTCAAATGATATACAGTTAAAAATTTTAAGGTATTTGCATGATCCAATATGACGAAAAAAGCCTATCACCCGTTCGACGTCGTACTTTAGAACGTATGACAAACTCTGCTTTGAAGTTGTACCGTGAAAAAAGATTTCCCTCTCCGGAAGAGATTGCCAGCGAAGCTGAATATGCAAAAATAACGTTGAGAAAGTATTTTCCAACTCATGGTGAGTTCATAGAATACCTTGTAAAACAAGTAATTGGTTCATTCGTCATCCCGTCTATGGGGAATGATTCTGAGGAAAATATTGAAAAATTATTAAAGTGGGGTTACGGCGAAATTGATGCCAATGAAGCATTGATGAGGGATGCCTTGCGCATATCTCAGCTACGTTGGCAAGAATCCCTGTCAGGAGAGGGAAACGACAAAAAACCTGCATTTTCTAAGAAAAGTAATCGCAGAGAGACAATTTCCACTGCATTGACGCCTCTAAAAGGACAGCTTAAAGATGAAACAATACATAAGATTATTATGCTTATCTCTGTTTTATATGGCACTGAAGCCATGGTTGTTTTGAAAGATACTTTTGGTTTAGAAAACGACGAAATAGCCGATTTAACCAGCTGGGCAGCAAAGTTGATCATCCGGCAAGCAATGAATGAGGGGTCAGAAGAATGAGCAACTCACCTTTAATCTGAGACGATGAATTGATTGCATGAAACAGCCCTTATTACACCAAGGGCTGAAATTGAGCTAATAAGTGCCAGTGACAAGCCAAGAAATTCATTTTATCAACCCAAAAACCAGTTTAACTGGTGTTAAAGCAAGTTCTTACTCCACACAATACAATCTACTTTTGATAAGAATCGGGAATTGAATGGATAAGAGCAGAATGACAAGGACAAGTAGTATGGCTATCCAAAGTGCCGGCTAATTTCGTTCCTTTATCTACGAACGATCCGACGCCTCCCACAATGGCATAATTTCCTGAATATTTACCACAAGTCACACTAGAACCTTCAATCGCGGCTTGTTTTCCGTAAAATTTAATATTGTCGGTTCCGGTTAAAATTGCACCGCCACATGTGGTTTTGTCGCCAACTGTCAGAAAATTTCCTTTTGCCATTTGATTCCTCTCTTCTTAAAGTCAATTTAATTTATAGTGGTACAAGCGTTCTCGTTTCCATTCAACTTCGATGCCCCATGAATATTGAATTGCATCAAAACGGCAAAGGAATGGCAAATTTCACTTTTAGCGCATTTATTGTACATCTTTTGTATTAAAAGCATCAACCAACGCAATTACTTTTAATGGCAAGAATACAGAATAATATTCCGACTATTTGAGTGGGTCGAATAAATGGATGGCATGACGATGTAAACCGAAATTTATTTTCCTTCTATTAACGAGCCAAGATCCCCAATAAAATCCCTACCACGCCAAAATCAGCATCGCTGAATGTGGTATTGGCTATACCAATATTTCCCAAAACGGGCAATAACAATGCCGGCATAAAAGTGATTAGCAGACCTTGCGCAAAAGCCCCCAATATTGCACCTCTTTTTCCTCCCATTGCATTACCAAACACCCCCGCCGTGGCACCCACAAAAAAATGAGGGACTACACCGGGAATAATAACGGCCATATTCAGCAGATAGAGAATAAACATGCCGATAATGCCGGCAGCAAAGCTACTCAAAAAACCAATAAGAACCGCATTGGGTGCATAAGGAAATACAACCGGGCAATCCAATGCAGGTTTAGCATTCGGCACTAATTTGTCAGATATTCCCTTAAACGCAGGTACAATTTCGGCAATCACCATTCTGATCCCTTGCAGAATAATATAAACACCTGCCGCAAAGGTAATGGATTGCATCAGGGAAAACATGAAGATATTTTTTCCACCACTGATTTGCCGGACAACATCGTTCCCCGCAAACAGGCAAGTAATGATAAAAATAATTGCCATGGTAAAAGAGATGGCAACAGGTGTATCCCGCAGGAACAACAAACTTTTAGGTACGTTCACCTCTTCCGTGGAATGGGATGTATTCCCTAATTTGCTGCCAATAAACCCCGACAGTACATAAGAAAGGGTTGAAAAGTGCCCTAATGCCACATCATCAGAACCCGTGACTTTTTTCATATAGGGATGGGCGATGGCGGGGAAAAATACCATTGAGATCCCAACCACAAGCGACCCGATGGCAACGAGAGCAAAGCCTCCCATACCTGCCACTGAAAGAATGACCGCCACCAACATCGACATAAATAACGTATGGTGTCCGGTCAGGAAAATAAACTTCCACGGCGTGAAACGGGCGATGAGGATATTAATAATCATCGCAAAAAACATAATAAGCGCCATTTCCTTGCCAAAACTTTTTTGCGCGATGGAGACGATCGCTTCATTATTTGGGACTATGCCCTTAATGCCAAAGGCATGCTGGAAAATAGCAGAGAATTCACCCAATGAATTGATGATTAACCCTGCCCCTGCGCCTAAAATAATAAACCCCAGAATGGTTTTGACTGTTCCGGTGATACATTCCGTTATAGATTTTTTCTGTAAAATTAACCCAAGCAAGGCAATTAACCCAACCAAAATAGCGGGCTCTGACAATACGTCATTGATCAGGAAGTGAAAGAAACCCATACCAGTCTCCAATTACAATTTATTTACCTTAGGCCATTAACTACAGGTCACCCACTTCAATCAATGCCGCAGACAAACGGGCTTTCATTGCTGTTTTGTCCAGCATATTTTCCAGCGCAATAATTTTCCCATTGACAGACTGCTTTATCAGTTGTTCAACGATATCTTTTGTTCCAACAAATATATCGCTCGTGGTGCCTTTGGCAGATCCCAAATCAATATGATCGACTTCAGCCTCCACACCTAATTCTTTCAGAATATTTTTGATATTCATTTCCATGATCAAACTTGTGCCCAAGCCATTGCCGCAAACGACAGTAATTTTCATAACGTCTTCCTGTTTTAATGAAATAAGGGTTAATAGCCTTGTACGATAGAAAAAATTTCATCTTTACTGGCAGAATTCATTAATTGGTCTATTTCCTTTTGTTCATCGAAGAGTGCCGCCAGCTCAGCAATGACCTCAATATGGCTATCATTGCTTGTTGTCGCGAATACAATTAATAACTTGACTGGATCATTGCCTTCCGAGCCAAATATTACTCCCTGATGAAATACCGTTAAGCTCAAAGCAAGGCGATTGACCCCTTGCTCTGGTCTGGCGTGAGGTATCGCTATTCCTGGGCCAATCACGTAATAAGGGCCTATTTCTTCGTGGGTATGATTAATCGCCTCAACATAGCGCGGTTCAATTGCACCATTATCAATCAATGGCTGGCATGCTATTGCGATAGCCTCTCGCCAATCTTTCGCATGGGGAACCCATTGGATAACGTCATAAGTCAGTAAAGTTTTCAGCATGAAATTCCTCCAATGAAATAAGGCAGTAAATGAAAGAGAAACAGGACAATGAATAAAAGAATAGTCACTGGAGGCAAAACCCACCGACGGAAGCAGATTAAAAACGCAATAATTCGGGATAAGTCACACTATGTGAAATAAATTACACCTTACGGGAGAGGTGGTATGGCAAAAAAATCCCCAGAGGACAAGTCTGGGGATTATTGGTTTTTCTGCGAATGTGCCCATCTTCTGTGGGTTATCTTTTAACGTCCCATGTATTCATAACCCTTTATTGGTAGGCAATTTGCTGGTGAACAATTAACTAACGAACCAAGTGCAAAAAGTGAATGTGCTTTTCGTATTGATCCAAAATATCATGAATGATCTGCTCCTGCGTCCATCCCATCAGATCATAATCTTGCCCACCTTCTTTAAGGTACACTTCCGCACGATAGTACTTTTGTTCCTCAATTTTTTCATCACTCTCCAAACCCGCAATGGCAAAGGTTGGTTGAATATAACCCCTCAAGCGAACTTCATAGACAAAGTTGAGGTTATCGCCAAAATCGACTTCAAAATGGATGCGATCATCCATTTCATCATTGATCACAACGCTTTTACTTTGCTTATCCAGCTCTTCCGCAACCAGCCCCATTGCCTGCTGGATAACTTCACTCATAAAGCGTTTCACCTGCGAGCGTTTAGGATAATAGACGATATTTCTTAGTCTTCGCTGCCACGGGATCGGGTTGCGGCTGGCGGGAGGTGCTATCGTGGTCATTTGCTGACTATCTTTTTTGTATGCATCAACCCGCAGTGCTTTAAGCAAGCCATAAATTGCAATCAGCAAGATGACTGAGAACGGCAATGCGCTGGCAATCGTGACAGTTTGCAAGGCGGACAGGCCACCAGCCATCAATAGGGCAATGGCAACAACGCCCATCATTCCGGCCCAGAAGATCCGCTGCCAGACAGGGGTATGCTTCGCTCCGCCGGATGCCAGTGTATCCACAACCATAGCTCCGG
Source organism: Xenorhabdus santafensis (assembly GCF_033949405.1). Classification (NCBI taxonomy): domain Bacteria; kingdom Pseudomonadati; phylum Pseudomonadota; class Gammaproteobacteria; order Enterobacterales; family Morganellaceae; genus Xenorhabdus; species Xenorhabdus santafensis. The sequence goes on from NZ_VCDN01000026.1 coordinate 58,380, forward strand.
AATCCGCTGAGGTGACAAAAAACATGACAACCATTGCCATCGCAATGAATGAAAGCACGGTAGGGAACGGGAAATGCTCCAAAAAGTTAAACAATGCCAGAGAGACATCTGACTGTACGACCTGAGCTAATCCTTTTGCACCTTTATTGGAGATCAGATCAATTGCGCTGTTACCAAAAGCAGTCATCCACATCAGAGTAAAACCGGTGGGAACAAACAGAACACCTGTCACAAATTCCCTGATAGTCCGACCTCGGGAAACCCGAGCAATAAACATGCCAACGAATGGAGACCATGATAACCACCATCCCCAATACAACAATGTCCATCCTCCCAACCAGTTACTGGATTTGGGCTCATAGGCATACAAATTAAAGGTTTTGCTGACAATTTCCGACAAGTAACCGCCGGTATTTTCCACAAAGGATTTCAGCAACAATACGGTCGGCCCCAACGCCACAACCAAAATCAACAATAAAACCGCCAAGCCCAAATTCAATTCGGACAGAATGCGAATGCCTTTATCCAGACCGGAAACAACGGAGAGAGTCGCTAATGCGGTAATAATAACAATCAATACAACCTGCACGGCTCCATTGATTGGTAAATCAAACAGGTGGTTAAGCCCCGCATTGACCTGGAGCACACCATAACCCAACGAGGTAGCGACACCAAATACGGTGCCAATAACAGCAAAAATATCCACGGCATGGCCAATCGGCCCATAAATTTTATCGCCAATAATCGGATACAGCGCCGAGCGCAGTGTTAAAGGCAAACCGTGTCGATAACTAAAAAATGCCAGAATCAACGCTACAATGGCATAAATTGCCCAAGCATGAAGTCCCCAATGGAAGAAAGTTAGTTTCATCGCCTGCTTTGCAGCTTCGATACTTTCGGGCGTTCCCACCGGAGGAGAAAGGTAATGCATGACTGGTTCAGCCACGCCAAAAAACATGAGCCCAATCCCCATACCCGCAGAAAAGAGCATGGCAAACCAGGAAAAATAACTGAAATCTGGTTCAGCATGGTCGGGGCCCAGTTTTATATTGCCGTATCTAGACAAGCCCAGATAGGTAACCGCAAGTAAAATCAAAGCAACAGCGAGAATATAAAACCAACTGGCATTAAGAAAAATGTCCTGCTGCAAGGCCTTGAACCATCGGTCGGCAAGTTCGGGTTTCAAACCAGCGAATGTCACCAGTGCAATGACTAAAAACGCCGAGAAGAAAAAAACTGGTGGGTTAATGGAAGTTTTAGTCTTTACCTGACCAGTATTATCTTGACTCATAATTATCCTTCAAAATTAGTGTTCGACACTATCTCCTGTTTACTCCAATAAGCAATTTTTGCAGAGATGCCAATAAAATAATACAACCTTTACAAAGGGTTATACACCTTACAGCCCATTGTGATTATAATTCACTCAGGCTGTATCAAGGAACCTTAACATAAAAATGGAAGCAACTGTACTTAGAGAGGGGTATATTGAGTGCTTGTAGAAGAAGTGAGACCTTTATCACTTCTTTAATTTATAGCTGAGAGCCATTTCAATGCACATTTCCAATTCATTTGCTGGTAAATCAGATTCTGGCTCTAACACTATCGCCCGATTTTTTGAATAAGTCAGCTCAGGAAAAAGCGTTCTGAACGTATCGATCAATGTAGTTTGGCAATGAAAAAAGAGCGCTACATGCGAATCGCCAAAACGATCCAACCGGATTGTTGTTCCCGATCGGGTTTCAAGAGTCAGGTAACTGGGCTGCCCCCATTTTAACGTCTCAGTAATTAAACCGACTCCTTTTGTTTTTGATGCCACTTCAAATATCAGCTCTCTCATCGCCAATAATGGTTTCTGATATCGTTCAGGATAGTGCTCAAATACCGAGCGAACTTCATTATTCTGAAATGCTTTCATAAAGTGCTTGCCTTACCTGCCAATGGATTGTTGTCGCTATCGCACAACATATTCAGTTTTATATAGTATTCGCCATATAGGCGAATTATCAACCATATCGAAAACGAATATCGTTGCCAATATGTTAAACCAATATTACGCGGCAAAAGCGTATAGTTGCAGGAGCAGATTGTCGAAGTTATGTATGGGAAAGTCCGTTAAGGAAGTTAACCAGATGAAATCAAAATTAATCATCATTAATTCATGTGTTATTTTGGTGCTGGGGCTTTTTTCCATCGATCTCTATAATCCGGCGTTACCTGTAATAAAATCCACACTGGGAATCACGGATAGTCAAGCCCAAAGTCTTGTCGTTTATTATCTCTTCGGTTTTGCTGCGTCCCAGCTTTTTTATGGCCCACTTTCCGATAAGCACGGGCGCGTTCCTGTTATTTTGTTTTCCTTATTGTTTGCGGCTATTGGCAATTATCTGACTTCAATGGCGGGTTCATTTCATACTCTATCGTTTTTCCGGCTTCTAACCGGCATAGGAGCTGGCGGATGCCCTGTTATCAGCAGAGCTATACTTAGCGATACTTTCCGTGACAAGACAGAACTCTCCAAATCACTGGCTGTTTTTTCGATGGCCTCACAAATTTCACCTGCTTTTGCCCCGGTGATTGGTGGGTATATCACGCAATATCTGCCGTGGAAGTTTAATTTTATCGCTCTTGCCATCATGATGTTGGCTGGCACACTCTTTGTGAAGATGACACTGCCGGAAACATCCCCGATGGAATCGTCAGGCCGTGGCAGGATAGCGGGATTTCGCATTTTGTTATCTGATACCAATTTTGTTGTATACAGTGTTGTATCTGCCGTTTTATTTGCCATTACCATTGGTTATTTTACAGCCAGCCCTTTCATCTTTCAGACGCAATTTGGTTTATCCTCTTCACAGAATGGATACCTGTTTATGGTTTATTCTGCCGGGATTGTAGTAGGCTCACTGCTGACAAAAAAATGGCTGTCACGCTCCAATCCTGAAAAAATTCTTAAAATCTCCCTTCCTTTCTTACTTGCCTTTACTGCCGTAGCACCTATTTCAATTTATTTCATGCAGGTATTATCAATAATTTTTATTATTATTTATAGCTTCACGGTGGGATTGGGCTGTGGGCTTTCTGCTCCATTATTACTTGGGATCAGCTTGCATCGGCATCCTAAGCTCTCCGGAACAGGCAGTGCCTTGCAAGGATCACTAAAAATGGCCGGAGCCGCCATTGTGTTATGGTTTTTCGCCTGCGGGCATACAACAACGGCGATCGGTTTAATGTTGGGGCTATTCCTCCTCGCCCTGATTTGCTTTGTTTTAATCGCTTTTACTCAATACAGGATGCCTAAAAAAGAAAAATAGAAAAGTCCCTCGGGAATATTGATGAAGGCCACGATATTTTTTTGTGATTATGTGATGGTTCAGCTTAATTTGAATAATTCTGAAATTGTCATAATGTTAAGTGCAGAATAGAATCAAGTAAAATTAATGATATGGCAATCATACTAAAATTTTCACCTAAAGTAATTTATAAATTAGTGTAAACATCACCAAGGAAATATCTAATGTTAAAATGTAAAAAATTGCCTATAACAACAATATTTGTTGTATTTGCGACCATTATTTATTCCACATTTATTTCATATTCATTAACAGGTAATTTTATCGGAAAAATAAGCATTTTAGATCTGGAAAAATATGGCGGGTTAACACCTGATAAATTATATGAATTTGAGTACTGGCGGCTTCTGGTTTCTCAGCTCATACACGTTAAACAACTGCATATGATTTACAATGTATTATCATTTTCCGTTCTGGGGATTTTATTAGAAAAACATCTTGGCTCTAAGTTTCTATTCGTCTTATGGTTTACTTCAGGTGCACTGGGAACCCTTTATAGCACTAACTTTGTCACTCCGCCCTGGAACCTTGGCACAGGCGCATCACAAGCAGTTTTGGGCGTATCTTCCTTTGCATTGCTACTGATTATTATCAAACAGCATACTTCTGGCATCTTGAAGTTTGCGGTTGTTTTTTCCATATTGCCTGCGATGGTTTTAGATATTATTTATGCCCACTATCCTAAGCCGGGTCATGTTCTCGCTATTTGTATTGGGCTGATAATGAGTTTATTTTTCTATCGAAAAAATAAATCTTATTTTGATAATGTTACTATTTAAGAACAATGTATTCTTAAAAAGAAACTAATGGAGTTATGGCAATAAACGTGAGTCAGTTTACTGAAAAGAAATACTCTGGTTATTAAAATGGAATAAATATCAAAGTGTTTCACGGTTTTTAGGTGACATATTGTATTTTTCAAACGCCGAACTTAATTGCCATGCTTTATTTCGAAATTAATTTTTTCATAAGTAGGGTTATGGGGCTAGCGTCCTTAATTATTTCAGTGAGTCCTTTATTCAAAACATATTCCATCTAAGATAAATGATGTTAACACTTCCTTGCTTGTCCTTTTATCGCACTCCCGCCAGACTCAGTTTGAAACAAAAAACCCCAGCCATAATGGCCGGGGTTTTAACGTGGTTCAGCTAATTTATTACCTTATAAAACACTCTTCGCCTGTTGAACAATCTCAATAAGAGGTTGTGGCCAAACGCCCAGGAGCAATACCAACAAGCCTGTGAGCAACACGACAATCCCACCAGCGGTAAATGCCCAGTTATGTGGCGTATCGCGGTTCAGTGCCTTCGGTGCCGGCAAGTACAGACTCACCATGACACGCAGGTAGTAATACAGGCCAATGGCGCTGCCCAGTACGACAGCACCCGTCAGCCACCACAATTGAGCGTTAACACCCGTTGCGATAACGTAGAATTTACCAATAAAGCCGAAGGTTAATGGTATACCCGCCAGTGACAACATCATGATGGTCATGACAGCTGACAAAATCGGTTTATGCCAGAACAAACCACGGTATGAGAACAGCGAATCCGCATCGGGCCCTCTGTATGGGCTGGACATCAAGCTGACAACACCAAATGCGCCGATGCTGGCAAGCAGGTAACCCACCAAATAGACACCTGCCGTCTCTTCCGCCAGTGCGTGCCCTTTGATGGCAACCAATACCACCAGCAAATATCCAAAATGCGAAATGGATGAGTAACCCAGCAGACGTTTGATATTCGTTTGGGTCAATGCCAGCAAATTACCAAACAGGATGGAAGCAATGGCGATAACGGCCAGCACGATGCGCAGCGTTTCGCTATCGGTGACAGGTGCCGCCAAAAATAAACGCATAACCACTGCGAAAATCGCGACTTTACTGGCCGTCGCAAGAAAGGTGGATACTGGTGCCGGTGCCCCTTGGTAAACGTCCGGTGTCCACAGTTGAAAAGGCACAAGGGAAAGTTTGAAGCCCAATCCCACCAACATCATGCCTAATCCCGCCAAGATCAACGGTTCATACAGTTTGCTGTCACTCAGGCTTTTACCCAATGCGACGAAGGACAAACTGCCGGATTCTGCATACAGCAGCGCAATACCAAATAACAGGAACGAAGACGCCGCAGCGGATAGCAACATGTATTTGATGCTGGCTTCCAGTGAACGTCTCTGGCGATAGGCGTAACCCACCAAGCCAAACAATGGCAATGTGAGCAATTCAATTCCAACAAACAGCGATGCCATATGATTGGCCGCAGAGAGCAAGATCCCCCCTACTGCCGCGATCAGCACCAGAAGATAAAACTCTTCTTTGTTGTCGGGATAATTCTCCAGCCATGAATAGGCAAATGTCGTCGTCGCAAGGCTCGCAACCAGAACCAGCGCGGTATAGAACATGGCAAAGCGATCAACATGAAGCAGTGGAGTCACATCCATTGGCTCTTGTTGCCCGACAAAATAGAGGGAAAAGAGAGCCAGGTTAAGCCCGATTACCGTCAGGGTGACATTGGTAAAATGATCGCGTCGCCACGCAATGGACAGCATCACAACCACCACCGTCAATCCGACGATCAATAGTGGCAACAGTGCGATCAATTGTTCAGAAGTTATTGTCATGGCGAATTACAGCCCTGTAGTTAAAAGTGAAGCTGAGTACCAATTCTGGATGTTGCTCATCGCGGCAGCTGAGGTATCAAGGATTGGTTGTGGGTAAACCCCCAAAAGTACCAACAAGACGACCAACAGCAGCAGAATTGAGATTTCACGGGCATCCATCTGTGGCAATGGCTTATCCGTTTTTGGTGTTCCGTAATAAGCCTTCTGCATCAGGTACAATGCATAGACCGAGGCAAAAACCAGACCAAATACGGACACCGTGGTAACCAGGGTGAATTTACTGAAACTACCGAACAGGATCATGAATTCCCCGACAAAGTTACCGGTTCCCGGCATCCCCAATGTCGCAACCGCGAAAAACAAAGAGATCGCAGGCAACAGTTGAATTCTTCCCCACAAGCCACCCATTTGACGCATATCACGAGTATGCAGGCGCTCATATAGCTGACCACACAGGATGAACAGACCCGCCGCTGACAGACCGTGGGCAATCATTTGGATCACTGCACCCTGATAGGCTAACTGGCTGCCCGTATAAATGGCGATAAGCACGAAGCCCATATGGGACACACTGGTGTAAGCAATCAGGCGTTTGATATCGGTCTGGCTGAACGCCATCCACGCACCATAGAAAATACCAATCACACCCAGCCACATGGCGATCGGAGCAAAATTCGCAGAGGCATCAGGGAAGAGTGGTAGACTGAAACGGAGCAAACCGTATGCCGCTGTTTTCAGCAAGATCCCTGCGAGGTCAACAGAACCTGCCGTTGGTGCCTGACTGTGGGCATCCGGTAACCAGCCATGCAGAGGAACAACCGGCATTTTTACCGCAAATGCAATGAAGAAGCCCAGCATCAGCAGGTACTGAACGGTATAGGACATTGGCGTATTCAACAGTTCTTCATAGTTGAATGACCATACGCCCGTTGCGTCGTAGTGAACAAAAGCCAGTGCCAGAATCGCAATCAGCATGACCAAGCCGCTGGCTTGGGTATAAATGAAGAATTTCGTTGCCGCCGTGATACGGGTTTTGCCTTCTGACCCTCTGTGGCCCCACAGGGCTATCAAGAAGTACATCGGAACCAGCATCACTTCCCAGAAGAAGAAGAACAAGAACAGGTCGATGGCAAGGAAGACCCCCATCACACCGCCGAGTATCCACAGCAGGTTCAAGTGGAAAAACCCTTGATATGGCTGGTTTTCATTCCACGAACAGAGGATAGCCATCAAACCCAACAATGCCGTCAGCACGACCATCAGCAAGGAAAGACCATCCAATGCCAGATGAATGCTGATACCGAAACGAGGTATCCACGGCAAAATGAACTCTGATTGCCACTGTGGGATACCCTGCGGGTTGGTAAGTGTATAACCGCCCTGCAACCACAGGTACAGAGAGAGTAACAGCGTCAGCCCCATCGCGAGAAGCGCTATCCAACGCGGCATACGGGTGCCGAAGCGCTCCGCCTGCCAGCACAGCAGGCCGCCGATGAAGGGCAGAAGAATTAGCCAAGGTAATAGCATGGCGCAATGTGTCCCTTAATTAAACCAAAAGCAGCAGAGCTAAAACCAGCACTGCACCCAACCCCATAGAGGTAGCGTACCAACGGACTTGTCCGTTCTCACTCCAACGCAATCCTTTATTGCCCCAACGTGACAATATGGCAGGAATGTTCATCAGTGAGTTCAAAGGATCGCTTTGCAACAAGCGGGTAATGCCTTTGAATGGTTTCACGAATACCCAGTCATACAGCGCATCAAATCCCCATGCATGGAACCACCATGTCGAGAAGAAACGACCTGGCGCACTGTTCGCAGTGGCATTGACCACATTGCGTTTGCCAAGATACAGCGCTGCCGCCAGTAAAATACCGACAACGGCAACCACACCAGAAATGATTTCCAGCGCCATTTTGCCATCATGCCCGGAATGACTTTCCGGCAGAACACCTGACAGCGGAAGTTTGATCAACGTCGCGCCAATAAAGGTGGATAGCAGCAGCAATATTGACAATGGCAAGGTATGGGTAATGCCTTTGACGGGATGAGCATGGGTATTTTCTTCGCCGTGGAACACGATGAAAATCATGCGGAAGGTATACAGGGATGTCATAAATGCCCCGACCAGCCCCGCCAGCATCAAGTTCATATGACCATTTGCCAGAGCGCCCCACAAGATTTCATCTTTACTGTAGAAGCCGGCGGTCAATAACGGCAGAGCCGAAAGGGCTGAACCACCCACAATGAAGCAGAGATAAACAAACGGAATGCGTTTGCTCAGCCCGCCCATTTTGAAGATGTTTTGTTCATGGTGGCAGGCCAGGATCACTGAACCAGAAGCCAGGAATAACAGCGCCTTAAAGAAGGCGTGGGTCATAAGATGGAAAATGGCCGCATCCCACGCCTGCACTCCCAATGCCAAAAACATGTAACCGATTTGGCTCATGGTTGAATAGGCCAGCACACGTTTGATGTCGGTTTGAACCAGTGCGGCAAATCCCGCCAACAATAAGGTGACAGCACCGATGATTCCTACCAGATGCAGAATGTCTGGCGCCATCAGGAACAGTGCGTGACTGCGGGCAATCAAATAGACACCCGCCGTTACCATTGTTGCGGCGTGGATCAAGGCAGAAACCGGTGTCGGGCCTGCCATCGCATCCGCCAGCCATGTTTGCAATGGCAACTGCGCTGATTTACCCACTGCACCACCCAGAATCATCAGGGTTGCCCAAGTGATCGCGGCTGAACCAGCTTCAATGTGCTGTGGAGCCAATACCGCCAATTCACGGAAACTCAGCGTGCCTAACTGGTCGTAGAGGATAAACATGCCAATGGCAAGGAATACGTCCCCCACGCGGGTAACAATAAACGCTTTCATTGCCGCCGCACCATTGGCCGGGTTTTGGTAGTAGAAACCGATCAGCAGGTAACTGCACAGGCCAACACCTTCCCAACCGAGGTACATCAGCAGCATGTTATCTGCCAGTACCAATACCACCATGCTGGCGATAAACAGGTTGGTATAGGCGAAGAAACGGGAGTAACCCTCTTCGCCCCGCATGTACCATGAGGCATAAACGTGGATTAAGAAACCGATGCCGGTCACAACCCCCAGCATGGTCATTGACAGGCCATCCAGAACCAGATTGACAGGAATATTTAAATCGCCTGCATCCATCCAGTTCCACAATGTCTGGCTGTAAACCAGCCCTCCTGCCCCATTTTGGGAAACAAAATCAATGCCTACCCAAAGTGTCGTTAATGCTGCCAAGCCAACCGACCCACTTCCAATGGTGGCTGACAAATTTTCAGACCAGCGGCCACGGGAAAATGCCAATAGCAGAAATCCCAACAGTGGCAGCAGAATTGTTAAATAGAGTAAGTTCATCCGCGCATCTCACTGACTGTATCAATATTCAGATTTTGGCGACGACGGTGCAACTGCAATAACAGTGCCAAACCGATACTCGCCTCGGCTGCTGCCAGCGTAATAGCCAGAATATACATCACCTGACCATCCGGCTGGGCCCAGTAACTGCCGGCAACCACAAATGCCAGCGCTGCAGCATTGATCATGATTTCCAGCCCAATCAGCATGAAAAGAAAATTGCGGCGGATAATCAGGCAAGTGAAGCCCAATGTAAACAGGATAGCCGCCAGAATAAGACCATGGCTTAATGCGATCATTGTTGATCCTCCGCTCGGTTGCTGATGACTTCGCCCTGTCGGTTTTCACGGCCAATATGGTAAGCCACCACCATCCCCGCCAATAGCAGCAGGGATGCCAGTTCAACAACCAGCACATAAGGGCCAAACAAGCTGATGCCGACTTCTTTGGCGCTGACCACTTCCCCTTTGATTCCAACCGATGACAGTGTGTTAATGGCATAAACCAACACAATCAGCAGTACGATGGACAAAACTGACGGGCCAATCCAGGCTTTGGGTTGCAGCCATGAACGCTCTTGCTCAACGACCGATTTCCCTAAGTTAAGCATCATCACAACGAAGACGAACAACACCATGATCGCCCCGGCATAAACAATGATTTCCAACGCACCGGCGAAATAGGCGCCAAGGGAAAAAAACACGATGGACAATGCCAGCAAGGATGTAATCAGGTACAGCAATGCATGAACCGGATTCGTATGAGTTATCACCCTAAGTGTTGCGAGGATGGCAACCAGCCCTGCGACATAAAATGTAAGTTCCATGAATATCGCTCCTTACGGCAACAGGCTTTTAACGTCGATAGGCTTGGCTTCATTCTCGGCTTCGCCTTTATCTTTGCCGTCAATTGCCATGCCCGTCTTACGGTAAAAGTTATAGTCAGGATATTTTCCTGGCCCGGAAATCAGCAGATCTTCTTTCTCATACACGAGATCTTGACGCTTGAATTCACCTAATTCGAAGTCTGGCGTCAATTGGATGGCTGTCGTTGGACATGCCTCTTCACACAGGCCACAGAAAATGCAACGCGAGAAGTTGACGCGGAAAAACTCCGGATACCAGCGACCATCTTTATGCTCGGCTTTTTGCAGTGAGATACATCCCACCGGGCACACTGCTGCACACAGGTTACAGGCAACACAACGCTCTTCACCGTCAGGATCACGCGTCAGAACGATGCGCCCACGGTAACGGGGTGGCAGATAAACGGGTTCTTCCGGATACATTTGTGTTTCGCGTTTATGGAAGGCATGAAGCCCTATCATCCAAATACTGCGTACCTGGGTGGCGAAACCGACCACTAACTCTTTCAATGTCATGGTTCAATCACCCCTTTATTGAGCGTTGTATAAAATCACTGCGGCAGTTGCCAGCATGTTGAGTAACGTTAACGGCAGGCAGACTTTCCAGCCAAAGGCCATCACTTGGTCATAACGCGGACGCGGCAATGAAGCACGGATCAAGATAAACATCATCATGAAAAATGCCGTTTTCAACGCAAACCAAATGAATGGAGGCAAGAGAGGCCCATTCCAGCCACCAAAAAATAATGTGACGATTAAAGCGGATACCGTCACGATAGCGATATATTCACCCACGAAGAACAAACCGAATTTCATGCCGGAATATTCGACGTGATAACCATCGGCCAATTCCTGTTCTGCTTCCGGCTGGTCAAAGGGATGACGGTGACACACCGCCACGCCAGCGATCGCAAAGGTCAGGAAGCCAAAGAACTGGGGAATAATATTCCAAACATGTTGCTGAGAATTGACGATATCGACCATGTTGAAGGAGCCGGCCTGCGCCACAACTCCCATCATGGACAGACCAAGGAAAACTTCATAGCTCAATGTCTGTGCTGATGCACGCATCGCCCCCAACAGGGAATATTTGTTGTTACTTGCCCAGCCGGCGAACAACACAGCATAAACCGCCAGACCCGCCATCATCATGAAGAACAGAATACCGATGTTCAGGTCTGCCACCATCCATGTAGGGCTTACCGGCACGATGGCAAAAGCCAGAAGCAATGAGCAGAACGCAATGACCGGGGCCAGCGTAAAAATGGCCCGATCGGAGAAGCGGGGTGCCCAGTCTTCTTTGAAGAACATTTTGATCATGTCTGCGACGAGCTGCAACGAACCGCCCCAGCCCACCCGGTTTGGCCCGTAACGGTTCTGGAACAACCCGAGGATGCGACGTTCAAAGAAACTCATGAATGCCCCGCAGATTACCACGACCAACAAAATGGCTACCGCTTTCAGTACGGCAATCAGGATTTCAATCACGTCGGGAGTAAGCCAACTCATTATGCGACCTCCCGTAAATTATTGACTAATTTGCCTGCCAGAACAGGAGGAATGCCCTGCATCCCAAGTGGCAGACCAACTTGCCCCTGCACCAGATTGTGACTCAGGCGCACAGCTAAACGCAGCTGTTGCCCTTCACAATCAAACGCCATAACCGAGCCTTCTTTCACGTTCAGGCGTTCCGCATCTTTATGGTTGATCATCACGTATGGCTCAGCCATCCGCTCCTGAATCACATCGGAACGCTGTGATAATTCCTCACTGCCGAACAGGTGGAAATAAGGGGCGACATACCATTGATTATCTTGTGCGGTGAAAGCAGCCGGGATGCTGTCAAAATAGTTCAAACCGCCATCAACCGTTTCAATCAGACGCACACCGGGATCGCCGAAACGCAGATTACCGCCCACTTCTGCCTGGAATTTGTTCCATGCTTGTGGTGAGTTCCAGCCCGGCGCCCACGCAAATGGAATTTGCTGACGCGGAGCAAATGGGCTGTTATTTCCTTCCATTGAGAAAGCAAACGCGGTATCGATGTCTTGTGGCTGGCGCTGTTCATGAACGCTGACATCCGCCAACATGGCAGTACGGCCACTGTAACGATGAGGAGAACGAGCCAGTTTTTGCCCACGGATACGGAATGTGGCATCTGGTGCGGCGTTAACGATGCCTTTGAATTGCGGCATGGCTTTAACACAGGCTTCGATGACATGGTCAAGTTGTGTCCAGTCAGTCTGGCATTGTGTATAGGTGGTGTAGAGAGAATGCATCCAGCGCCAGCTTTCCAGCATCACGATGGACTTGTCATAAAATGACGGTTCATAAACTTGGAAATAACGCTGGGCACGGCCTTCCTGATTGACCAATGTACCATCACTTTCAGCAAAACTGGAGGCTGAAAGGATCAAGTGCGCTTTATCCATAATGGCGGTGCGCTGATGATCAACAACAATCAGGTTTTTCAGGCTATCCAATGCATGGTCAATTTTATCCGCGGGCGCATGACGATAGAGATCGTTTTCCACCACAATGGCAGTGTCTGAATCTCCTTTAGCGATACGCTGCAAAGCCGTATCCAACGGCTGCGCTTCCATCATCGCCAAACCAAGACTATTGGCATACGCGGCGACATAAGTCAGCCCAACATTTACACCTTTGTCTTTCAATGCCCACGCAATATTTGCCGCGGCCTGAATCAAAGTATCACTGCCCGGGTTGCTGCCACTGATAATCAGTGGTTTTTTCGCATCACGCAGAGCCTGTGCGATTATTTCCACTTTATCTTTCAGATCATCTGGCAAGTCATTGACGGCAGGGGCAATGCTGTTCAGGGCATGAGCGATAGCGAAACCAAAACGCGCCTGATCATCAACCGGTGCCTGGTAACTCCATGCAGCGATATCATCCAAGCGAGTATCATCAATACTGGTCAGGAACAGAGGATACTTGGCGCGCTGACCGATATTCATCACTGCTGCGATTTGCCAATCTGCCACTTTCTGGGCTGCTGCCATCTCACGCGCCTTGCCTTTCACAGCCTGACGCACAGACAGTGCCATACGAGCCGCAGTCTGAGTCAAGTCTTCACCCAATACCAATACGGCGTCGTAATCTTCGATTTCACGCAGAGGCGGTGTATAAACTCCACCTTGTTGAAGAATTTCCAGCATCATGTCAAGGCGGTGCTGTTCTTCCGCGGAAATACCGCTGTAGAAGTTTTCTGCCCCAACCAATTCACGCAACGCAAAGTTACTTTCGATACTGGCGCGAGGTGAACCAATGCCAATGACATTTTCCGCCTGACGCAAAATATCTGCGCCACCTTGCATCACTTGATCAGCATTCAGCGAGATCCACTGATCGCCACGCAATTGTTGTGGCTGGCGAGGACGGTCATCACGGTTGACATAACCGTAACCGAAGCGGCCGCGGTCACACATGAAGTAGTGGTTAACGGTGCCGTTGTAACGGTTCTCAATCCGGCGCAATTCACCATAACGTTCCCCGGGACTGGTGTTACAACCAATACTGCATTGCTGGCAGATGCTGGGTGCAAATTGCATATCCCATTTACGGTTATAGCGTTCTGAGTGGGTTTTATCGGTGAATACCCCTGTCGGGCAGATTTCGACCAAGTTACCGGAAAATTCACTTTCCAGCGTTCCGCTTTCAGGGCGACCAAAATAGAGGTTGTCATGAGCGCCATAAACACCAAGATCTGTTCCATCCGCATAATCTTTGTAGTAACGGACACAACGGTAACAGGCGATACAACGGTTCATTTCGTGGGCAATAAATGGCCCCAGATCCTGATTTTTATGGGTACGCTTGGTAAAACGGTATCGACGAAATGCATGACCCGTCATTACCGTCATATCTTGCAAATGACAGTTTCCCCCTTCCTCACAAACAGGGCAATCATGGGGGTGATTGGTCATCAGCCATTCCACGACACTTGCGCGGAACTGCTTCGCTTCATCATCATCAATAGAAATATAAGTGCCATCTGATGCCGGTGTCATACAAGACATCACCAGACGACCGCGCGTATCTTCCGCGTTCTGATATTGCTTCACCGCGCACTGGCGGCAAGCGCCAACGCTTCCCAGCGCTGGGTGCCAGCAAAAATAAGGTATATCAAGCCCCAATGAGAGGCAGGCTTGCAACAGGTTATCAGCCCCGTTTACATCATATTCTTTGCCGTCTACATGTATCGTAGCCATAGTCAGCATGCTTCCCAATGGCCTGCCGTGGCAGGCGTTAATCAAAATTCAGCCCTAAGCCCGTTTTTACAAGCTATTCTTGCAAAATCGGCCTTACCAACGCTGCTTAAGCAAATTTGGTTGAATACCCGCGATCAGGCTGGTATTGCCATAGTCTTTTGTCACAATGCCCGCTTCGAATTCTTCACGGAAGTATTTGATGGCACTTTGCAAAGGCTCTACGGCACCAGGTGCATGGGCGCAAAATGTTTTACCCGGGCCGAGGAAACGACAGAGCTGTTCCAGCGTTTCAATATCACCCGGCTGCCCTTTGCCACTCTCAATGGCCCGAAGAATTTTAACGCTCCACGGCAAACCATCGCGGCATGGCGTACACCAACCACAAGATTCACGAGCAAAGAATTCTTCAAGATTACGGGTCAGAGAAACCATGTTAATCTCATGATCCACTGCCATGGCCAGTGCGGTTCCCAAACGGCTGCCTGCTTTGGCGATGTGCTCGAAATCCATCGGTAAATCAAGGTGAGTTTCTGTCAGGAAATCAGTTCCTGCCCCACCCGGCTGCCATGCCTTGAATTTCAGGCCGTCACGCATGCCACCTGCGTAATCTTCAAGAATTTCACGGGCGGTTGTTCCGAAAGGCAGTTCCCAAAGCCCCGGGTTTTTAACCCGGCCAGAAAAGCCCATCAATTTGGTGCCGGCATCTTTACTTTTGCCTTCACTCAAACCGATGTACCACTCTTTGCCATGTGCAAGAATTGCAGGCACGTTACACAGAGTTTCAACGTTATTTACACACGTTGGCTTGCCCCAAACACCGGATGTTGCCGGAAATGGCGGTTTTGAACGAGGATTCGCGCGGCGCCCTTCAAGGGAGTTAATCAAGGCAGTCTCTTCACCGCAGATATAACGTCCCGCACCGGTATGAACAAACAGTTCAAAATCGAAACCACTGCCCAAAATGTTCTTGCCAAGTAACCCAGCAGCCTTGGCTTCTTCAATTGCCTTACGCAAATGAACTGCGGCCTCAATATATTCGCCACGCAGGAAGATGTAGCCACGGTAGGCTTTCAGTGCAAAGGCACTGATTAACATGCCTTCCACCAGCAAATGGGGCAGTTGCTCCATCAGCAATCGGTCTTTGTAAGTACCCGGTTCCATTTCATCCGCATTGCACAGCAAATAACGGATGTTCATGCTTTCGTCTTTTGGCATCAGGCTCCATTTCAAGCCTGTGGAGAAACCCGCACCGCCACGACCTTTTAAGCCAGCATCTTTTACCAAAGCGGTAATGTCATCAGGAGCCATGCCCTTCAGTGCTTTTTCGGCTCCCTTGTAACCCTCTTTGCTTCGATATTCATCCAACCAGACTGGTTGTCGGTCATCACGCAACCGCCATGTCAGGGGATGAGTTTCCGCGGTGCGGATAATTTCTTTCACTCCTGAATGCGTTGTCATGGATACTGCTCCAGTAATCGTTCGATTTCTTCGGGTTTGACATAACTGTGGGTGTCTTCATCAATCATCATGGTCGGCCCTTTGTCACAGTTACCCAGACAGCAGGTTGGCAGCAGAGTGAAACGCCCATCTGCTGTAGTCTGCCCCGGACGAATGTTCAAGTGCGACTCTATCGCTGCCTGAACGCCCTGATAGCCCGTGATATGACAGACAACACTGTCACAGTAGCGAATAATGTGACGCCCTACTTGCTGACGGTAAATCTGGCTATAAAATGTCGCCACACCTTCCACATCACTGGCAGGGATCCCCAGTACTTCAGCGATGGCATAAATAGCACCATCCGGCACCCAGCCGCGCTGTTTTTGCACAATTTTCAATGCTTCAATTGACGCAGCACGCGGATCTTCGTAATGGTGTTTTTCTTGCTCAATGGCATCACGCTCTTCTGCGCTCAGAACAAACTCATCGGGTGTCTGAGCGTCCGTTACGTTAACCACATCAAGGCGTACTTGCTTGTTTGCGTTAAATTCACTTTGCATCGTTAGCGATCCACATCAGACATAACAAAATCGATACTGCCCAGATAGACGATAAGGTCAGAAACCAGACTGCCGCGGATCACCGATGGAATTTGCTGCAAGTGAGCAAAACTTGGTGTACGGATACGGGTACGGTAACTCATTGTGCTACCATCACTGGTCAGGTAATAACTGTTGATACCCTTAGTCGCTTCGATCATCTGGAATGATTCATTGGCAGGCATGACCGGCCCCCATGACACTTGCAGGAAGTGGTTAATCATGGTTTCAATGTGCTGTAAGGTACGCTCTCTTGGTGGCGGTGTAGTCAGAGGATGATCGGCTTTGAATGGGCCTTCTGGCATATTTCTGAGACACTGCTCAAGGATGCGCATGCTCTGGCGGATTTCTTCCACTTTCAGCATCACACGGTCATAGCAATCACCGTTGTAACCGGTCGGAACTTCAAAATCGAAATTCTCATAACCGGAATAAGGACGCCATTTACGAACATCAAAACTGATCCCCGTCGCCCGCAGACCTGCGCCAGTTACACCCCAGTCGAGCGCCTGTTTTGAGTTGTATGCAGCTACACCAACGGAACGCCCTTTCAATACACTGTTTTTCAGCGCTGCTTTGACATAGGAATTCAAGCGTTTTGGCAGCCAGTCCAACAGGTCTCGCAGAAGTTTATCCCAGCCGCGCGGTAAATCGTGGGCAACACCACCGATACGGAACCAGGCAGGATGCATGCGGAAACCAGTAATGGCTTCAACGACATCGTACACTTTTTGACGGTCAGTAAAGGCAAAGAAGACGGGGGTCATGGCACCAACGTCTTGGATAAATGTACTGATATACAGCAGGTGGCTGTTGATGCGGAATAACTCAGACAGCATAACGCGGATGGTTTTCACCCGATCCGGCACTTCAATGCCCGCTAATTTTTCAACGGCCAGCACATACGGCATTTCGTTGACACACCCACCCAAATACTCAATGCGATCGGTATAAGGGATATAGCTGTGCCATGACTGGCGCTCACCCATTTTTTCAGCGCCGCGATGGTGATAGCCGATATCAGGTACACAATCTACGATTTCTTCGCCATCAAGTTGCAGAATGATGCGAAACGCGCCGTGGGCAGAAGGATGGTTCGGCCCAAGGTTGAGGAACATGAAATCTTCATTGTCAGTACTGCGTTTCATGCCCCACTCTTCTGGTTTGAAAGTCAGCGCTTCCATTTCCAGATCTTCTTTCTGCTTGGTTAACATGAAAGGATCGAATTCCGTCGCACGCGCAGAATATTCTTTGCGCAACGGATGGCCTTCCCATGTCGGCGGCATCAATATGCGACGCAAATTCGGATGCCCATTGAATGTCATACCAAACATTTCCCATGTTTCACGCTCATACCAATTGGCATTCGGAAAAATTGACGTGATGGTCGGGATGTTCAGGTCTTGTTCAGCAAGCGCGACTTTCAACATAATGTCACGGTTACGCTCAATGGAAATCAAGTGATAAAATACTGAAAAATCCGCAGCCGGCAGCCCTTGGCGATGAGAACGCTGACGTTCATCAACACCATGCAAGTCAAACAGCATGACATATGGCTTAGGTAATTTTTTCAGAAATGTTATTACTTCCAGTAACTGCTCCCGCTTCACCCAAACAACTGGCATGCCAGTGCGGGTAGGCTGAACAGTAAAGGCATCCGGGCCAAATTGACGATTAAGCTCGTTTACAACCGGATCATCGACATGATCCCGTGTTTCCCAAGCAGGCCGGGCGCTTTCTTGCGCTATCTGATCTGTCATCTTTCTTCACCACAACGCTTGATCAGGGTTTTTGTGATCGCAACACATTGCTCTTGGTTACGCTATATGGCTATCCCCTTCGTCTTTCAAGCCGTAGCTTTGTTGGCCATACTCACCCCAGCCACACAGTTATCTATTGAACCGGGGGGATTAATGAAAAGCGTCTGCCTTTCACCGGAGGCCAGTCTTGGGCTGGGCAAATTCGTTCCAGAAGAATTTGTCGCACCTTGCCACCGGGCTACATCTTGAAATCCATTGGGTCTAAAAGCCTTAAATTTCGTCTGGAGTTCGCAGGTTTTTCACTGCGATACGTTCACCGCGTTTCCGTTCTCTTTCTGATTGCATATTTGCGCGGTAAACCCCCTGATCGCCAACAACCCATGACAGTGGGCGGCGTTCTTTGCCTATTGATTCCTGCAACAACAAAAGTGCTTGCATATAGGCTTCTGGGCGGGGAGGACAGCCAGGAATATAAACGTCTACAGGGATGAACTTATCAACCCCCTGCACAACGGAATAAATATCGTACATTCCACCGGAATTCGCGCAGGCTCCCATCGAAATAACCCATTTAGGTTCCAGCATTTGATCGTACAAGCGTTGGATAACGGGAGCCATTTTGACGAAGCAGGTTCCTGAAATCACCATGAAATCGGCCTGACGCGGGGATGCCCTCAATACTTCTGCACCAAAACGTGCAACATCATGAACAGCAGTAAATGACGTCACCATTTCCACATAACAACAAGAAAGGCCAAAGTTATAAGGCCACAGGGAGTTCTTTCGCCCCCAGTTCACCATATCATGCAAGGCGTTCTCTAATTTGCCCATATAAACACTACGGTGAACATGCTGCTCCAGGGGATCGCTGACAATTTCCTGTTTTTGCAGGGGATAACGGTCATTCTCACCGTTCGGATCTATGCGGGTGAGCGTATAATCCATCTTTATGCCTCGCTATTACTGCATATGACTGTTGTTGGTATTGATGTAAGTGTCAGCACTCGGTTTACTGACTTGACGTTTTGAACGTGCCGGAGTCCAGTCCAACGCGCCAATGCGCGCCAGATAAACCAAGCCTGTCAATAACACCAAAATGAAAACGCTTGCTTCAGCAAAGCCCAGCCAGCCGCTCTCTTTGATTGAGACCGCCCACGCATACAGGTAAAGGGCTTCAACATCGAAGATGACAAAGAACATAGCGACCAAATAGAACTTCGCTGACAAACGAAGACGAGCACTGCCAACTGAATCGATACCTGATTCATAAGGTACGTGTTTTGCTCGGCCTTTCGCTCTGCCCCCCATGAAGTATCCGCCCAATAACATGAGCGTACACAAGCCAAGGGCACCTATCAGGAAAACCGCAAATGCCCAGTGATGGGCTAAAATTCCAGTGGATGTAGACATACTCGTTGCTTACTCATCAAAAGTGGTATCAGGATATCTGCTCTTTTTACCGGCAGTATTGACCACATCGATTCATGGGAAGGGATAACAACCAAATCTGAAACTGCGCTAATCAATATAATTTATCGCTTGAATCGTTTTGGTTTTTATTCCTCTCAACAATAACTTGCCTTAACGGCAAAGCGCTCACGTATTTATTTACAAACAAAAAACCATTGATTAACAGATTGTGCTTATATTTCGCTAAAACGTGTCAGTAATACGAAAAAAAAACACCTGAACATAACTAGTCTAACCGATAACTCGACTTTACTACACCATTATCGCAGGAAAAACCTGTCTTTCCACTGTGGTGTTTGGGGTATTTTTATGATCAAGTGCACAGATCTATTGAAAAAAGCCCAACAGTTGAATGCAATTCATACAATTCTTAATAGGTTGTTTTTAAAAAGAACAATCGCATTACAACAAAACAGCTGCTTTTCAGTACTGAATTTATTTTAGCAAGTTAGATATATAGAACTTGTTAAGAAATCAACATTTCCTTAACCAAAATTCGATAGAGAGAGAAAAATTAATAGAGGATATTTTTTATTGTAAATATCAGAAATAGGAATGAAAACTTAGAGGGATTATTAATAACTAATTAACAACAGGCTAATATTTCCACAAGATGAAATGGAAATATTAGCCTGTAATACACATAATACTATTCGTCTATATTTTCAACTGAAGTTCCATCAACTGATTCAGCTGATTTAGTTGATTCAATGGACTCAATTGATTCATCCCCTTCAACGGATTCATCAGACTCATCAGTTTCAACAGTCGTTACGGTATAAGGTGTTTTTTTGTTTTCTATTGCATCAAAAACAGTCAGGACAGACTCATTCTGCTCATTACTGTTGCGATATAAGAAGAATTGAATTTCCGGCAGGCGTGGTAAGCCTTCGCTTTCGCCCAGGATTCTCAGGTCTGCATTGTGCATTTCTAAAGGACGGGCAGTAATGCCCACTTCTGCATTTACAGCTGCCCGAACGGCAGACAATGAAGCGGCTTCATACGCTATGCGCCATGAAACACCAGCCATATCCAGCGTATCCAAAGCTAGTTGGCGGAACGGGTTGGTTTCATCCATAACAACCAAGGGTACAGGTTCATTTTCCTGTAACTGGAAATCCGGTGCACAATGCCATAAAACAGGCGAAGAACGGAGGATTGTTTTAGGATGATGGTTAATTTTTGCTGTGGTTAATGCCAAATCAATCTCATGGTTATCCAGCATGCTTTCAATGAACTGAGCGCGCTTAATTCGCACATCAACAGCGACACGTGGATAGACAGAAGCAATACGGTTCAATAAAAAAGGAAGGAGTGTATCAACGGCGTCATCCGATACACCTATTCTTAATTCACCGTCTGCATCATTGTAGGTTAATGATGCTGTTGCATCGTCATTCGCACGAAGAATTTGACGTGCGTAACCAAGAAGTTGAAGCCCATGCTCGGTCAGCAGCTTGTTACGACCGTGGCGAGCAAATAACTCTCTCCCCACAAGATGCTCTAATCGCTGCATTTGCTGACTTACAGCTGACTGCGTTCTAGAAACAGCTGCGGCAGCTGCTGCAAAAGTATTTAAGTCAGCAACAGCAACAAAAGTTCTTAGCAGATCGAGATCGAGGTTTATTATCTGACGATTTGCATTTATCATTGTTTATTCATCACTTTTTTTTGATTTTAATTACTAACTAACCTGGTGTTTTTACTTCAGCAGTATCAAATTAAATAATACCGATTGTGACATTACTCTACTCTATAAAATAGGGCAAAGGTTTACTGCATTTTTTTTACTATTTAGATCATAGCGGGTTTTATTTTCTCCTTTCTTAACAAAATTTATGCAATCCAAAAATAAATTAGAGATAAAACTCTATTTACATCACATAATAACCAATTTCCAGTACTAATACCTTTTTTCTGACTTGCTTCAAAGAATAACATAATCTGAATTAGGAAGACTTAAAACGTCAGAATAATATTAGTATTTTTAATGAGTTAACCTTCGTATTGAATAAACCTGAAAATGTTATGGCTAAGCACTCAAAAAAATTGTCAAAGTATCACGTGATAAAACCTAAATTAACTTTACGTCAATAACGATAAATTATAAGAATACATTATACAAACCTTCTTACTTTTATTGACAATTCGAGGTTTCTTGAACAAATTCTTAAAAATATTCCCATCAAAATGCACCATCATCTCTTCCCGCCAACTAAAAACGAGCCATTATAAAGAACAAAACACCAACCAAACACATACGAATGGAACAATAAACCAATGAAATCCACGTTTTTAGAGAGCAACCTCATGCATTTATTCTTAAAACAACTGATTTAACCAAAGATATCAAAGTCTCTTCAAAAGACAGACTGAGAAGAGTACATTGAACATCACATTTTTATGTCGGGTAGCATCCATTTTTCTACGAGGTTAAGGCACTCTATGTTTTCTATTAATAAATCCAGCAAATTAGATAATGTCTGTTATGACATCCGAGGGAATACCCTCAAAGAAGCCAAGAGACTCGAAGAAGAAGGTAACAAGGTTCTGAAGTTGAACATTGGCAATCCGGCACCATTTGGCTTCGAAGCACCCGATGAAATTTTAGTCGATGTCATCCGCAACCTGCCTACTGCCCAGGGCTATTCCGATTCAAAAGGGTTGTATTCTGCCCGCAAAGCGATTGTGCAGCATTATCAGGCAAGAAATATGTTGGACGTTACCGTTGAAGATGTATTTATTGGTAACGGCGTTTCTGAACTTATTGTTCAATCCATGCAAGCCCTGCTGAATACCGGCGACGAAATGCTGATTCCTGCGCCTGATTATCCCCTTTGGACTGCTGCTGTATCACTTTCCAGCGGAAATGCTGTCCATTATCGGTGTGATGAACAGCAAGGCTGGTTCCCTGATTTAGATGATATTCGCCGTAAAATTACCCCACGCACCCGTGGTATCGTGATTATTAACCCGAATAACCCAACGGGAGCGGTATATAGCAAAGAGCTGTTACTTGAAATTGTTGAAATAGCCCGCCAGCATAATTTAATCATTTTTGCTGATGAGATTTATGACAAGATTCTTTACGATGATGCCGTACACCACTCCATTGCCGCGCTGGCTCCTGATCTTTTCACGGTTACTTTTAATGGTTTATCAAAAACTTACCGTGTTGCAGGGTTCCGCCAGGGCTGGATGGTGCTCAATGGCCCGAAAAAACAGGCAAAAGGCTATATTGAAGGGTTGGAAATGCTCGCTTCAATGCGCTTGTGTGCCAACGTGCCAATGCAACATGCTATTCAGACGGCATTAGGCGGCTATCAAAGCATCAGTGAATTCATTTTTCCGGGAGGCAGGCTTTATGAGCAGCGCAATCGCGCATGGGAACTCATTAACCAAATCCCAGGCGTTTCGTGTGTGAAACCAATGGGGGCGCTATATATGTTCCCTAAAATAGATACTAAACGCTTCAATATTTATGATGACCAGAAAATGGTTCTGGATCTTCTGCTACAGGAAAAAGTTCTACTGGTACAAGGCACTGCATTCAACTGGCCAGAGCCAGATCATTTCCGCATCGTCACATTGCCATATGTCACTGACTTGCAGATGGCAATTGACAAGTTTGCTCGATTTATCGGTAACTATCACCAATAACTGTAATATTTACCATTCTGCGCCTATCTCAGAAAGAATTAATAGCTTAGTGAGGTAGGCGCTGATGTAAAACCAAAAGCTTATTTTTGGTTATAGTTATTTTTTGTTACAGTTGTTTTTGCTTACCTTTATTCTTGTCATTAATGCGTTTATTATCCGCTCATTCCGTACAGAATTTATCACGATAACCGTTCTTGGATTACTCCAAAATTTCCCTTCCATTTACATATTGCTTTACTCAATTATAAAATAAGCTCATTCCATCTCTGGAAAAAAGATTAAATAACACAGTATATTAATCCTATATTTAAAATGTCTTCCTTAACATTACATTTAATAAAAATTAACATTTTAATATAATGTAGCTGATATTTATAAATCATTTATTAAAAATATAGAGTTGCAATTTAAAATTAACAATCAAAAAGAAAAGATTAATAAAACATTAAAAAATATCCCTTAAGTCATGTTAATTGTTTAAATGCCGCCCAACAAGCATTAAAATTGTTTCATGATTTATTTTTGTAATTTTACTAATCTCACTAACTAATAGGCAGACATTTAAATAAATCCACAAAAGGCAGGCAAGCAAAGTAAGGATACCGACAACCCGTTGGCTGAACATTTCGTATTATCTTTAGGAAAGTTGCCTGAACAACTTTACCATCGTAGATTTTTCCCTCAATGAATCGCTATATCGCCATTTCCGTTAGCAAGGTATTTAACCTATAAAATGCGAATATCCGTCAGAACACGCAGATTGCTTCACCATATTATCTGTACTGATTTATAGATTATCAGGTCTATCGATTGATAATGCTAAGGGGCGTAAATATAACTTAGAAGTGTAGTAATGGGTTCAATAAAACAGGTTTTATAAAATGTCGTTATGATAACCATGATGATAGTACGCATGAAATTGATATTACATAACCCAGATTATCCGACAGGACATTTATCAAGCAAAAATTATAAATTTATTGCACGGTTTTTTATAACGGTGCGTTATGACAACACATTATAGTGATAACCTAGATTACTTTAATGATACTGATTATTTCCTCTTTAATCGAAAATAGTTCACTTGTTATCATGCGATAACTTGCGGGAAAATTTCTACTCGCACATAACATATAACGATGCCAAAAGGACTATTTTTGAACAACCAAATGCAATAATTAAGGAATTAATCATTCTCTTAAAGCAAAAAACAATTATAAAGAAAAGGCAATTCCGCTTAGGACAAAAAACCTGCAATGGCTCTATATAGTTTGTAATATGACCACAACTGGTACTGTTGCTTATAAATACCCCTTGCCTTTTCATGTCTGATTTAAAAAACAACTGGTTTTAATAATGCACAATCGATTAAAGCCAAGGCTGAAATTCATATTCTTCAACCTTGGCGGGCTAATTACAGAAAAAACAATAAAGTTTAATATTCATACATTATCATTTTAAATATAAAATCTTTATTTTAATAATATTCAGTGTGAATTAAAGGGATAATTATAAAATAGTCATTTTATAATCCTTATTTTATTCATCCCCGGTTTTTTATGGTTTGCATTTATACTTTTTATTCAATCAATTAGTTTTAAAACCTTTATATTTATAAGCACCATTTACAAAATGCCATACAGGGCTTTCATTTGGATCAAGTTGCATCACTAGGGGGAGTATTTCAATGAATCCCATATTTAAATAAAGATTACGCACTGCTTCGAGTATCTCACACTTCAGTTTTCCTCCTTTTCCTAATCTCAGTGATTCATTCACTACATATTCAATTAAAATAACCCCACAATCTCGAATGCCACAATGTGTAGCAACGTATTTAATTATAGGTATATCAACATGACTAGCAATGCCAGAATCAGGTGAATTTCTAAGGCTTAGCAGTAACGCTCCAATAGGAGAACCAGAATAATAAGCAATAAAAAACAAATTATCATCACTTAAATTAGATTCATGCATTGCACTTTCAGCAATATTTTTTATAGTAAAAAGTAAATAATGTGAATCTCTATATTTATCCACCCATTTTTTTTGTTCAGAATCAAATGGATCATCAGAATTAACATCCCCCCAGTCTTCCGTCATATTTTTAAATAATAAAACATTAATTAAATTAGCAGCTTCTGCCGCACTAACCTTTTTTACTGTAACTAAATCAGATAAACACTGCTGGTCATTAGAATACTTTGACTTGAACATTTTATTATCTCCATGCAATTAGAATTATTTATTTAATATCACTATCCTCCATGATATTGATTGATATTTATTATCAATCAGCAATTCAAACAGAGTCATTGATAAGAAAACCCCACAAATTACTAGATTTTCTCCTATAATTAATTAACATTTTAGAAATTATATTTATAAGTCCTTAAATACCCAGCCACTACTTTTTCTTCACGTCATCTTTAAAAGTTAAGATTTTCTATCTGCCCTACTTCGAACAAAGCTTGTATAAAATTACGACCATGTATTTCTCAACGAAAAATGCAAGGTAAGCGCTACAATTGGAGGCAGTTTTTGGCTGAAATAATTCATTTCCGACGAGCTTGCTATTTGTTTACAGCTTAAATAAAACTCAAAGTTCACGGGGTGTGTGGCTGAAAATGGAGTAGAATGTCGAATTCATTCCTTTTAGTTCCCTAAATTCGATGCGAAAGAATTAGTTTTTATTTTTAACCTGAAAAATCAGAAAAACCATTACCGATAGGGTCAATACTATTACAAATGAATATAAAACTGTCCATATTTTTATATGAAGGAGTGTCTAAATCCACTCTATTACTTTAACGTCAATTGATAAAAAATCATCATAACTCGTTACAAGAAGGACTCATACCATATTAATAATTTAAATTATTAATAAAAACATAAATAAACATTAATTATATGGTGGATTTTGGATGATTTAAAAATACTTATATTTTTTATATACCTTATTTTTAGTATCCCCTCATTGCAACTCGAAATTCAATGAGGGGGTAGTAAAGTGCGATGAGCAGTCAAGTATCTTAAAATTACGCCTGAAAGATGCTTATACATAAAAACATCTTGAAGATACTAATTTCTTCCTCACCGTTATTTTATATAAAAAAACCATAATTAAACTTTATTTATAAAAAACTAACGGAATTTAATGATTATCACTGGAATCGGTATCATTACCCATATTAGGGCCTGAAAGAAGTTCAGTAATACGCCAATGGTTCTTTGTTTGATCTTGCCTAAAATAATATTGTTCCCCCCCAACGAAAAATGGCACTTGATATTGATAGATATTATTCCAACAGGCTGAATGTATAATCTGCCTTTGCGGTAACCCACCTTTATATATATCGGAAACAAACCATAATTTATCATCAAATCTTTGACCAGCATAATAATAAACACCGTCAATAACATATGGAAACTGAGAATCATAATAATCAGCCCAGCTACCAGATTCTGTCTGTGCCCCTACTTTTCCATCTTTATCCAACTCATAAGCAAAAAAAGCAAGATTAACGCGTGTCTGACCATAAAAATATGCTTGCCCTTCCATTGAAAAGAAAAATGTAGCTTCGTAGAAATTATCCCAACTATTTTGTTCTATTATTGCCCCCATTCTTCCATTTGAAAGGATTTTTCGTATAACATAAGGGCACTTTCCATATTCATCTCTGTCTTTACTATGAAGATAAATAAATTGACTGCCGTCAATCGCATACGCAAATCCTACATCATAAGCACTATTCCAATAGCCACTATCAATAATGGTTTTGTGCCCTTTCTCATCTATTTTTGCAACGATCCAATAAGATTTATACTTACTATTTGGTTTATTAACAAAATTTACAGCTAATCCAAAAATATATTGTTTATCTCCAAGAACAAAAGGAAATATCAAATCATAAAAATTTGTCCATTTCTGTCCTGTGGAAGTCTGCTCTTTCATCATTCCACCTGATCCCAGTTTATGAACGGTGACCAAATGATCGCATTCACGTTGGCGGAAAAGATAGGGTTGATTATTAATGGAATAAATTAATACAGCTCTAATATATTTGCCATCGACAGGAGGGGCGGTTTCACAATCCAAATAACGCTGAAAATGAATTGGTTCGGTTGCCTTAGCGGCTTTACTGGCTTCCATGAAGCCCGTTAACGTTGCAGTTTCGCCCTCTTTATTCATACCATAAAGTTCAAAATTTGCATTCCCCATTGTGCCAGTAGTAACAGAAGTAGCTTGAACTTTACTGTCTTTCGCAAAGGAAGCCGAACCTGTGACATTTAAATCAAGTTTGCGGCCAGTGAGATTGACTCCCGAACCTATTCCAGCAAGAATTGCCTCAACTTTATTTCCCAGGCCACTATCAGCCATAGCATAGTCATTAATCACCTTAAAATTAAGCGTGTAATGTGCTGTAGCATTGAAATGGTAGGGTTGTACAGCAACCTGCCTGCCGTTTTCACGTAAAAAGAGTGTCAACTGACCGTCACCGCCGACATCCGGGCCTACAATTGAGACAGAAGCTTCCCCTGTACCATCTGTCTGACAGAGTAGCCTTTTGTGATTTGTCTCCTGACCATTAATAACAAAATTACCTAATGAGCATTCAGCAATTAATGATAATTGCCCCAAAGCAATAGAGGCGTCATAAGCGATAAACTGAATATTAGCCATCGCTCTTCCTTGAAATAGCCCGTAAGATAGAAAAAATTTTACTGAAACATTCATATTATTCTACTCACAATGTAAGAGGATCGACAAAAACGATCGTATTCCTAACTTGCCCCATAGAAATACCGCCAACATTAATAGTAAAGTTAGTTCTAACGGCTTTATTCGATTTTAATTCATAAGTTAATATTTTGCTGCTATCAGGATTAGGTATTTCTAATACATTATTCATCCCGTTAATTTTAATATCTGGGCTATCAAAACTCACTTTAATGCCAGTGATTTTATTTGATAAAAGTTTAATATGAAGGAAACATTGGCAAATCCCATCTGCAACCCCATAGGAACTATAAGTATAAGAGAGCTCTTCACCTTCAGATACCATCCAATCTGAAAAATCCAAAGGAACTTTATAGGCAATAACGGGATCTTCATAGTTAAGGTTTAATACGCTATTTTTGGTAATATCATTACTATAGACACGAAGATAACCCACACCATTTGTACTTATATCATCCAGTATGGTGCTACTACTACCATTATCAAATAACGCATTTGTCAGGTGAGCTTTTATTGGGGTGCTATTTGAACCAGTATATATTACTGCTGTTAAAAAAGGTTTTACATCAGGATGTTCACTAAGGCTAGAACCAATATTTTTTGTTGTCTGAACTTTAATATTAACGGTATCTATATCATTATAAATGGAAACTTGAGTATAGCTTGAGGTTATATTTCCATTAACTACAGAAAAACTTGCAACAGCAGATTCGGCTTCAGAAAAGTTAACTGTATTTGTTTTTATCTTAACATCTTTGTAACCTTTATTTATGTCATCAGAACTCAACAATATATCACCAGATTTAAGTTCTGCCAACCCAAAGCCGTATTTACCTAAAATTCTTACAGTAATATTTATAGCATCAAAAGGCATTAGCCCTTTAAATTCAGCACGAATATTGATACCTTCTTCACGTTCGATTTCACTCAGGTATAATATGGATTTTTTAGCATCCAGGAAAATCACTTCATTAGCTGAATTACTCATGTTGGAATCTCCTATAATTGTTATACTTGATGCTTTTGAGTCAATTTTATTATTATTTAAATCTGTTACCTTATATTTAGCTTCGCATAAGCCAAATATATTTATATCTTCCACGTGAAATAATAAAAAATAAAAAATCCGATCTGGTTTATCTGTGGTTACATAATAATCAATGCTTTTTACTTTGGCGCTTTCATTATCTTTTACATAGATCTCTCCTTCAATTTTATCTAATAATTCCAATCCCTTATATTTACCTACCTGCATTATTAAATACTTAGCATCCATTGCTTTAATATCGGATATATTAATCACTCCATTTACACCACCTTGTGGTAATTTAGGAGCTGGTAAAAGGTTTTTATTATTCTCACTCATAATTTACCTGTAAATAATTTTAGATATATTTAATGATAAGATTTATTTTATACAAGAAAAATTTCATGAACTACGGAAACATATTTGATAACATAAGTTACTATTTTTTCTGATTTCAAGGTGTATCAATAAATCCAGACCAAATACCACCGTATGTTACATCTCTATCCTTATCATCGCCGATTTGATAATCAAAGAAAATTTCTGCGTCATGAGTGAAAAAAGAATAATTGACACTCAAGAAATCATAAGGAATATTAAATGTCAATACTACTGTTTTACCGCCGGGTTTATCTGGTTGATATGGAATTTGTTGTTTAAAAGTTTGAGTTATCGTTTTGTTATTTGAGTTAATATATAATGTTAGAATAATTTCAGAACCAAATTTTGCCTTAGTTACATCATTATTATCATTAGTTCCTATTATTCTGACAAATAAACCAGCATCATCTGAATTATGATCGTGATTAGATATGGTATCATTAATGATAACTTCACCCTGCTTTATCAATTTATTGAAACTAGAATAAACTTGACAAGGTTCATAGCCTCTATCAACATCAGTCCATGGTTTATTTGGCCTTCCTCTGTAAGTAACATCTGCAGGGCTGGATTTAACTAATGTATCCCCATCTGATGCGAGTAACAGATAATCTAACTTGGACAATTCATTTTGTCTAAATATAAAATATGGCAATTCTTTTAAACATGAATCAAGTTTAGCTTTTCCTAAAATTCTGGTGTAGTGTTTATATTTGTTATTAACAAAAAACAATAAAAAATCACCCAATTTATAATCTTCACACGGCGACATATCCACCCAGAATTTGCTTTCTCCCTCTGATTTTAAATTACCGCCTATTGCTGTGATTATGTTTAATGGTTGTCTATTATTTTGAGTATTGTCTACAGTAATAAAGATAGGGTTTTTCGAAGGAACAAAATCAGTAGCGTTTTTAATTATAGATGATAATTCAATAACTTGTGATAATGATTTTTTAGGTGCGATGACAAATTCCACTTTGCCTTTATCATTTGAATTCACAAAAAAACCATCATATCCATCGAATTTGTTTATTATTATTTCTTTTTTTTCATCACTATCTAAAACAAATAGCTCTTTCAATTGATTATTAGCATTAGACTTTACAAATACAGGTACACCTGACAATGTATTTCCATTGTGATCCCTTATGATTGTATGTACATTAGTTAATATATTTCCTATTTTTGAAATATTAAATGACATTGGAACTTTCAAAAAAATATTATCAACATTAAGTCTCAATGAGTTAAATGAAATTGTTCTTGCTCTATATATCAAAGTTTGTGATTTAATATAATTTAATGACGTTTTTACACTAAAATAAATTTCTTCATTTTCTGACACGAAATTATTTACGGTGAGAGCCACTGTTAACACTGCCTTTTTTTTATCATTATTAATTGCTAAAGGAAGTGTATTCAACGGGGTAATAATATTTTTATTATTATAAAATGAAATGGTGGCGTCGTCAGATATATCATCATCCGATAATATTTCCACCGTAAATAAAAATTTTTGCCCTATTATTAAATCACCACTTTTAGGTAACGAAAAATTCATTATATTAGGCATTTTTTAATCCTCTCATTTACCCTGACAAGATAGGATCATAACCACCCGCTATGCGGGTGGTTTTGCGACTTAAACTGGCTGAAACCATAATAAAAGAGCGCTTTTATAATAGACGCTCATCCATCCTGCTATATTACTGATTATTTTCATGATCAGGATCGGGAATAGTTTCTATTTTCGCATTCCAACTAAGACCATATTCTAACTCTTCAGATTGGTTAAATTGATAGTCAAAACTGATATTGCCAATTCCACTTACATCAACGACATCCTTATATGGAATATGGAAAAAAATAGAGTCCTTATTAGCCCCTGTATTATTTGTACCTAAATCTCCAATGTCATTTAAGAACATATGATTAGTGTAACTTTTCTGGAAATTTTTATTTTCCGAGTTAATATACATGTTCAATGTGATTTCTGTTATATTTAATGGAACTGGATTTGTTATGGCGACTGGATCGTAAACATTAGAACGAGGAATCTCAACAAACAATCCATTATATTTATATCCAGGATAATTCATTATTGCACCAAAACTAACATAATTCCCTGAACCTGATTGTATGATGTTATCAATCCCAACACCAAGACTAGAATGAACTATACAAGGATTATACTTTCTTTTAACTGCCGGATCGGGCTCATAAGGGATTCCTCCTAAATAATTCACTGGTAATGAATCCGAATATAAAGCATCACCAGTAGGTTTAATTACTGTATAAGAAAATTTAGAAAGCACATTTTGTTCAAAAATAGAATAAGGCAGTTTTATCGAATAATTACCTAATTGGTTTTTTGGATCGTCAATAGATATTGCATGGCCAGTAAAATTACCATTAACGAAAAACAATATCATATCACCTATTTTCAATTCATTATCGTTGTTATCTATAGATGTTCGAAAATATGATAAACCTTTATCTGCAGATATACCAGTAGGATCATAGCCAAGAATATTCGGTGTTCCTATAGCGTTCATATAACCAGGGTTACTGTAATTAGCAACATAGATTTTCTTAGAGTAAGATTCATATATCGTATTCAAAACGATAACTCTTAATTCAAGTATATCTACTAAAGATAATTTAGGATGAAGATAGAATTTCACTGATCCTTTAGAATCCGAAGAAACAAATATCCCTTCATTTTTACCTACTTTCTCAATATGTATTTCCCTGTTATTTTCAGCATCTTTAAAAATAAAATCCTTCATTTTATGGTCAGATAATGAAGTAATATATATAGGTGTTCCAGCTAATGGCCTTTGAGTATTTTTATTTTTCAAAGTTGTATATATTGCGGTAGTATATGGTGATTTACTACCATCTGGAAATACTTGTAGAAAAGTCTTGTCGATAAAAAGCAACAAAGAATTTTCATCAATCTCATTCGCTTTTCCTGCAAATTTTTTAGGTGTAAAACCAGATGCATCAGTATCTACTTCAAATGTAATAGGAGATCCGTCTTTTACGGTATTATTATTCGCTTCCTTAAGCACAGTAAACCCTAACTTTGCGGTAGCAGTTTTTGCATCAGGGCCATAATTAAGTGCAAGATCCATTTCATCGAACTTTATGTTATTACTATGATTATTATTAATTTTTATATTCTTAGCTGGCAAAATTATCTGATCTGAAGTTAATGTCACCATAAAACTAACATATTGGCCTATGATTAAATCGGCATTATCGAGAATTCCAATATCTATTTTATTATTTTTATTCGGCATTTTATCACCTCATTTTTATATGATAATCGCAATAAATTTATTTTCACCTTATTTAAATTTAATTAATTGAATTTATTTACAGTTTCATACTATATAATAACAAGATTACATTATCCTCCTTGATAAATAGATGAAGCATGTTTAGGATAAAGACGTAACAATAAAAAAACCAATGATAAAAAGTTATCATTTGATAACTTTTTATCATTGTAGATATTAATCAACTTTGGTTACACAGCTCTTTTTTATCTTATTCGTCATTTTATTTTTTATAGGCTAAGTAACATAAAACAATTCCCTCTGAATAATCATCGAAAGTATTATTTTTAGAGTCATAAACTCTAAATTTCTTACCATTATCAAGCATGGTATTTTTTACTATAAAAGTCATTTTATTTTTATCTATACCAGGAACACTACTAAACACCCCCCAATTGTATAAATTGCCAAATTCATTATACACAGAATAGATATCTGACGAATTGGAGACTTCTTCATCTGAAAATAAATCATCATATACATTTTTTACTGATTCGGAATTTTTGCACTCAATATCATCAGTTATATTTTTATATCCATGACTGCTACTACTAAGTTCCGCCATTTTGACAGCAGACATTTTGTATTCATACAGCTGAATTTCTCCGCTTTCTTTGCTTATTGTTGCAGTGATTGTGGCAGAACCCGGTGCTTGAAATTCTATAGGCCCTCTATTTTCAGGACCAAATGATAACATTTGATCTTTATACGTTGTTGAATCAATATCAATTGCCTTATAAATAATTTCATCTTTGTTGAAAGAACCAGAATTCCTGGATGCTCTTAATTCCCCATATAAATTGTAAAAAATTGTATGTGGATGGCGCTTACCATTCGTATTATCAAAATATTTGCTTTCGGTTCTATTAGTATTATACACATATAACACAGCCGGCAACGCAATAGGTTTAAATGATACTTGCTTATCTGCATCAAGTTTTACAATAGCCCCATCCGGTTCAGGCATTTTTAATGTTACTTTGACATTTTTAACACCCACATTGCTCTTTAATCTAGCATATAGATATCCTTTCCCATCTGTTGTAAATTTATCCCCATTTGTGGGGGAATATGCTTCAGGCTGAGGAAATTTTTTCTCTTCTATTTTGTCATGATCATGTGCCCAGACCACTCCGCTGAACATATGATTAGGAATAGTTTTTTTCGTATCTTTTGCCACAATCATTGCTTTATAAATATATTCAGATGCTCCATTACCCAGTAATGGTTTATCTTTATCAAAATTGGTCACTTCAACACTGGAGATCTCGAATTCTATCGGCGGATCAACAAAATGCATCAACGCTGAACATATCGGCGAAGCAGGCTTTCTGCCATCGATATCAAGACACGCTTTCACCTGCTGAGCCTTACTGCTAACAAGATTTGCTTTCAACGTACCATCAGTAGGATTCACCAATTGTGAGGTATCCGGCAATGGTGACAAAGTCACATCTGGTGCGTCTGTACCATTACTAAGTTGCGGTTTAGCCCACTTAAATTTAATATTTTGTCCTTTATAAAGCGCTTCATTTTTCTTACGCCATACGGTTGCAGTAAGAGAATACTTTTCTTGCCCACCGACTGTGACATTATGATCTTTTGGCAATGTATCTATAGTAATTTCCGGCCAGGCAAAATTAATTTGTTCCTTTGATTCTCCATTGGGTTGCCCATCGACAGATGCCATAACAATAATATTAGAAACAGCAGTATGGCTCGTTAATGTTGTCGTTACTTCTCCGAAGCCATTGGTTTCACCTGAATCTGGAACTGGCTTAAGTTCAG
The DNA here is from genome assembly GCF_033949405.1 of Xenorhabdus santafensis. NCBI lineage: Bacteria > Pseudomonadati > Pseudomonadota > Gammaproteobacteria > Enterobacterales > Morganellaceae > Xenorhabdus > Xenorhabdus santafensis. The sequence goes on from NZ_VCDN01000026.1 coordinate 93,056, forward strand.
AATTGTCTTTAACCATCCATTTGACTGTTTTGCCTGATATTTTATTACCAACTGCATCAGTTACTTTTGCCGTACATGTATAATCTTCATCAACTAATACAGGGCTTTCGCCATTAGCCTTGCATGTCACATCAATATTTTCAGACTTAATTGAAACCGGATCTGCTATAACCGCAGCATGGTTCTCAATAGCCAGTGAGACTTTCACGCCATTAAGTGGAACCGAACTATCCAGTGTTGCAATCAATTCCCCGCCACCATTTGTCTTCGTTGTTTGT
>NZ_VCDN01000027.1:0-58002 GCF_033949405.1 Xenorhabdus santafensis
GAGAAAGCCATCCGGTAACGGATGGCTTTTTTGCATTTGGCAAATTTAAAAAAATCACTTCATGTACTGGTTTCATGGCTGGCTATCACTAGAAACTGTAGCCAGTGATCTCGCCAGCGGTAACATAAGCAATATTCTTCCAACGCCAGCCGGTTCCTGACGGGCGGCTACACATAAAACATAAAGTCCTTTTATTGCCCCTGTATTTACAGCATTCGTATTCAAAAAATTAATGAGCTTTCCCTTGTTCAATTCCAATTCCTGTCTGTGAACGAATAAACTGGCTCCTGAACATTTCTCTTTCCTGCTGTCCCTGTGCCGATGTATCTGTTATTGAAAATAGCCACGCTCCAATAAATGCCACAGACATAGAAAAAAGAGCTGGATATTCATAAGGATAAATTGGCTTTTCATGACCAAGAATACTGACCCAGATTGTAGGGCCAAGGATCATGAGCACAACCGCAGTCAGTAATCCTAATCCTCCGCCAATCATAGCCCCTCGTGTCGTCAGCTTGCTCCAATACATCGACAGTAAAATAATAGGGAAATTACAGCTTGCGGCAATGGAGAAAGCCAGACCAACCATAAAGGCAATATTTTGTTTTTCAAATAAAATACCCAGGCCGATAGCCACAATCCCCAGAATAACAACCGTAATTTTGGAAACTCTTAACTCATCTTGCTCACTTGCTTGACCCTTTTTAATCACATTAGCATAGAGGTCATGTGATACTGCTGAAGCACCTGCCAGCGTCAATCCGGCGACAACAGCCAAAATAGTGGCAAAAGCAACCGCAGAGATAAATCCAAGGAAAAAATCACCGCCAACGGCGTTGGCGAGATGAACAGCAGCCATATTCGTGCCGCCGAGCAGTGCACCGCTTGCATCTTTGTATGCGGGATTAGCGCTGACCAATAAAATCGCTCCGAATCCAATAATGAACGTCAGGATATAAAAATAACCGATAAAACCGGTGGCATAGAAAACGCTTTTGCGTGCTTCTTTAGCGTCACTGACGGTAAAAAACCGCATGATGATATGTGGTAACCCGGCGGTTCCAAACATTAATGCCAACCCTAAAGAGAGCGCAGAAATAGGATCGGATACCAATCCGCCGGGTTTCATGATCGAGGGACCGAGTGAATGCACCGCAATCGCTTCTTTAAACAGAGTATTAAAATTGAAGTTAACGGCTTTCATGACCATTAAAGCCATAAAAGTTGCCCCTGCCAGCAGCAGAATTGCCTTGATTATTTGAACCCATGTAGTTGCCAGCATCCCGCCAAATAGCACATAAAGCACCATTAGAATGCCTACCAGAACAACAGCAATGTGGTAATTCAAACCAAATAATAACTCGATAAGTTTTCCGGCTCCGACCATTTGCGCTATCAGATATAGCGCGACAACAACCAGTGAACCTACGGCTGATAAGGAGCGGATTGGCTGCTGTTTCAAGCGGTAAGAAGCAACATCGGCAAATGTATAGCGCCCCAGATTTCTTAACCGTTCGGCAATGAGAAATAGAATGATTGGCCAACCGACAAGGAAACCAATCGAATAAATCAGCCCGTCATAGCCGGAGGTATAAACTAATGCTGAAATTCCCAGAAAAGAGGCCGCTGACATATAGTCACCGGCAATCGCCATACCATTTTGGAACCCGGTAATTCGGCCACCAGCAGTGTAATAATCTGATCGTGAAATGGTTCGCTTCGAAGCCCAATAAGTAATAAAAAGTGTGAACCCGACGAATAACAGGAACATGACAATAGCCTGAATATTCAAAGGCTGTTTTTCTACATTACCTGAAATAGCTTCTGCTTGAGCCAGCATGGGAAAGAGGGCGGAAAATAGAGGTATTGCAGACAATACAATTCTTTTCATTTTCTCACCTCATTGAGAATAGTTGATACCAGACGATCAAACTCACCATTCGCCCGAATAACATAGATGCCCGTCAATATAAAAGAAACAAAGATAATCCCTACACCTACAGGAATGCCTCGGGTGATGCTGCTACCTTCGTTAATCGGAGTTCCAAGCCATTGAGGGGCAAAAGCAATAAGGAAAATAAAACCAACATAAAGCACTAACATAATGATGGATAGCAGCCATGCAAAATGCCCTCGTTTCTTGATCAATTCCTTAAAGCGGGGATTATTTTCAATCTCTTGATAAATGTCGGCATTCATCAGGGTATCTCCTTGTTGATTTTAAACGACACACCTTGGGTCACATCATTAAGTGCTGGACAAGGGATAGCCGTCACCGAGAGAATCCATGACTATTGGCCATATCCCCTACACAGTTCTGTATTTTTGGTGATACGTTATTCAAGCCGCCTTGCGGCGGCCTATATGTTTTACGAAATGGTTTACGACATTTTTATGGATTGTTTTTCTTCCAGCAGTTTTTCAACAACTCCCGGATCGGCCAGAGTAGAGGTATCTCCTAAGTTACTGGTATCCCCAGAAGCAATTTTGCGCAAAATGCGTCGCATAATTTTCCCGGAACGAGTTTTGGGCAGAGAATCTGTCCAATGGAGGATATCAGGCGTTGCTATCGGCCCGATTTCTTTGCGAACCCAATTTCTGACTTCGGTATATAGATCCGGGGTAGGTTCTTCGCCATGAACCAGCGTGACGTAGGCGTAAACGGCTTGCCCCTTGATATGATGGGGAATACCAACGACAGCTGCTTCCGCAATTTTAGGATGAGCAACTAGGGCTGACTCAATTTCTGCTGTTCCCAGACGATGGCCTGAAATATTCAGGACGTCATCAACCCGACCGGTGATCCAGTAATAACCATCTTCATCACGTCGGGCACCATCACCACTAAAATACATTCCTTTAAAAGTTGAAAAGTAGGTCTGTTCGAAACGTTCATGATCGCCGTATAACGTGCGGGCTTGTGCGGGCCAGGAATCGGTGATGACAAGGTTGCCTTCATGCTCCCCTTCTAAGATCTCACCAGAATTATCCACTAATGCTGGCCTAATGCCGAAGAATGGCAAAGTTGCGGATCCGGCTTTGAGGTCGGTTGCACCTGGTAATGGTGTAATCATGAACCCGCCGGTTTCAGTTTGCCACCAAGTATCAACAATCGGGCATTTACTGTTACCTATTTTTTTGTAATACCATTCCCATGCTTCTGGGTTGATGGGTTCACCGACAGAGCCCATGATACGCAAGGAGGTTCGTTGTGTGCCTTCTATGGCCTTGTCGCCTTCAGCCATGAGTGCTCTGATGGCCGTTGGCGCCGTATAAAGAATATTGACCTGATGTTTATCGATAATTTGGCAAAGCCTATTTACGTCAGGATAGTTGGGGACACCTTCAAACATCAGCGTTGTTGCACCACAAGAAAGTGGCCCGTATAACAGGTAGCTATGCCCGGTTACCCAACCGACATCAGCCGTGCACCAATAAATCTCCCCAGGATGATAATCAAACGTGTATTTGAACGTTAAAGATGCATAGACCAGATAACCGCCGGTTGTATGCAGGACTCCTTTGGGTTTTCCCGTTGAGCCTGAAGTATAAAGAATGAACAACGGATCTTCAGCATTCATCTCTTCAACGGGGAAATCAGAACTGACATTTTCAGTCAGTTCATGCCACCATAAATCACGCCCGTCATGCCAATTGGGAGTATTACCTGTACGTTTGAAGACAACCACATTAGAAACGCAGGTGGCGGCGGAATTATTTAATGCCTCATCGACATTTTTTTTCAGTGGAATGGTACGGCCTGCGCGTAAGCCTTCATCTGCGGTAATAATAAGTTTGGCATTAGAGTCGATAACCCGGCCAGCAATGGCATCTGGTGAGAAGCCACCAAAAATCACGGAGTGAATAGCTCCGATGCGGGCACAAGCCAACATGGCAACTGCGGTTTCTGGCACCATGGGCATATAGATAGCGACGACATCACCTTTTTTGATCCCCAAATTTTTTAAGACATTGGCGAACTGGCAGACGTCACGGTGCAACTCACGATACGTAACATGGCGGGATTCTGTTGGATTATCCCCTTCCCAGATAATGGCTGTTTGATTGCCACGCTCTTCTAAATGACGATCAAGGCAATTGGCACTTAGATTCAGAGTACCATCTTCAAACCAGCGGATGTTGATGTGCCCGGGATCGAAAGACGTATTTTTGACTCTGGTATAGGGTTTGATCCAATCTACAACCTTACCTTTTTCACCCCAGAAACCGTCAGGATCTTGTAGTGACCATTGGTAATCTTGTAGATATTGTTGTTTGCTTATCAGGGCAGTATCTGCGATATCAGCAGGAATCAGATGCTTGATTATTTGTGTCATATTTTTATCTCCTTGCAATTGTTAATACTATGTCAAAACAAGGTTAACTAAAGTGCAAGTGGAATTTTTGTTTCTTTTTTGCGCGGAAGATCACGCAATAAAGAGAATGAATTTCATGGCATGATCATTTAATGCGGTGTGTTTTTGTGAAATAAAATAACAACAAAAAACTAAATGTTGGATTATAAAACTCAATCAGCTGTTTTTGTTTGGATTTTATATCTGATTTAGTAAGAGTTTAAGATGCATAAGGGAATCCATAGTAATGCTATGGGAATTGATAATTATTTTCATTATCATTCAGTTCACTATAATAAATGGACTGCTCACACGAGGTGAGATTGATACATTTTAAACAATTGGAGATATGACATGAGCTATTCACTGCCTTCTCTGCCTTATGCGTACGATGCCCTAGAGCCTCATTTCGATAAGCAAACGATGGAAATACATCACACCAAACACCATCAAACCTATGTCACTAATACGAATACGGCTCTGGAAGCTTTTCCTGAATTAAATAAACTGGATATTGATTCCCTAATTAAGCAGCTTGATAAACTTCCGGCAGATAAGCGTAATTTTGTTCGCAATAATGCTGGTGGGCATTCAAACCACAGCCTGTTCTGGAAAGGGTTAAAACTGGGAACAGAATTAAAGGGCGATTTGAAAGCCGCTATTGAGCGTGATTTTGGAAGTATTGATAGCTTTAAAGAGAAATTTGAACAGGCGGCTGCAACCCGTTTTGGTTCTGGTTGGGCATGGCTGGTACTGAAAGATGATGGGAAGCTTGCTGTTGTATCAACTGCGAATCAGGATAGCCCATTAATGGGTGAGGAAATTGCGGGTGCTTCCGGTTATCCAATTGTTGGCTTGGATGTATGGGAGCATGCTTATTACCTGAAGTACCAAAACCGCCGTCCTGACTACATCAAGGCATTCTGGCATGTTGTAAATTGGGATGAAGCAACAAAGCGTTATGAAGAAAAAATTAAATAATTAATTTAACAGCTTGTTACTGAAATGCTGGTCATTATCGTGATCGGCATTTTTATTTCTCATTATTTTCTTTATTATTTAGCATCTCTTATCTTTCAAAATAAAAGGTGCAATACAATATAATGAAGAAAAATATAATCATGATAGCAACAACCCTTATAGTATCCTCTCTGATGTTCGGATGTGCCCAGATAAATACGAGTGCTGAACGTAATGCCAGAAATTTTATTTATGCTTCTTATGACGATTTTGATCCTAATTTCTATACGCATAAATACAATAGCACCCAACGTCTCATCCCTTTTTTCGAGCAATTCTGGCAACTGGGCAAAAAAGACAGGGTCTCTGGAATGACGCAGGAAGATGCACAACAACGCGTGCGTTACTTAACCAGTGATGAATTTCTGAATACTATTCCGAAACGATCAACGTTTGCGGGTAAAGTTTACAATGAGAGTGTTACGCCAAAATGGACCAAGGCTATGTCTGAAGCCATATCTGCCTCTTATATGGATGGTTATGAAGGTCGGGAGTAACATTTCCTGCACAGAGAGAAAATGCTCCCTCTGTAACATAAAATAAAAGCGAAACTTGCTGCCTCTATCCTGTCAGAGTAATATTTGTACTCGTCTATTGAGAGGGGAACAGTGATGTATTACCTACAGGCATATAGAGGCAAAATAACTTCTTCTGAAAAATGGGGCGCCAGCGCCATTAATAAATTGTTGGTTAATGGCCTCTTACAGTTGACCTCTCTTGGCCTGGAAGGTGATGAACAGGCAGAGAGCCGTTTTCATGGCGGCCCTGATCGTGCACTTTGCCATTATCCTATGGAACATTATCATTTTTGGAAAAGGCAATTTCCTGAATCAACGGAATTATTATCCCCTCCACTTTTTGGTGAAAACATATCAACTGAAGGAATGACAGAAGAGAATGTTTATATCGGGGATATATACCAGTGGAGTGAAGCCTTGATTCAGGTCACTCAACCACGTTCTCCATGTTATAAACTCAACTTTGTGACAAACGTCCGTGATTTTGCTGCAATTATGCAAAACAGTGGGCGTTGTGGCTGGTTATACCGAGTTATCTCACCAGGTTTGGTCAACGCTGGTGAACCGCTAAAGTTATTAAGTCGCAATAGTGACGTTTCTGTCAAGGAAGCTATTTCCATTGCTTTTCATAGCCCATTTGATGAAGAGCAATATCGTCGCTTAATGGGAGCCGCAGGTTTATCTGCCAGTTGGAATCTAACGATGCAAAAGCGTATATCGGGTGGAAGAATTGAGGACTTCAATCGCCGTTTATTTGGGAAATAATTTAGCTCACAAATGATATACCTTTTACCTTTCAAGTTACTGCATAGTTAACTCACTGGCTACTCCTGCTACCTAGTTATTATTTATGCGAAAGAGAATTTGTCCTGTTTCTTTCGCGTATCGCATTCATTAAGAATGAATCTAATTTAGTAATTATTTTAAAATGTAAAGGTTGGGTTATGAATATTCCAAAAAAAATACATTATTTCTGGGTGGGAAATAATATACCAGAAAAGTTTATGGAAAATATCATAAAAATGAAATTAGCAAATCCTGGTTTTGAAGTTCATTTGTGGACAAATAATAATTCATTATTTTTGAATACATTTAGATCTATGACCAAAAGTTTTGGAGAGATATTTGGATGTGAATTTGATAAAATTAGGTATGGTTCTAATGAGGTGCTCATTAGGAATATAAAGGATGCATTTGAATTACTTAATAAAGATCCATTAATATTAATAGGAGCCGCATTAACTAGTGAACCACAAGAAATAAATTTTTTAATTTTGGAGTCATTATTTTATCGTAATATCCATGGATATTATAAGAATTATGCGCTGGCGAGTGATATAGCACGCCTTGTCATTTTATATGTTGAAGGAGGAATTTATTTAGATGTTGATGTGGAATTGAAATTGAATTCGAAAGACCCTATTTCAGATTTATTAAAAACCACAAAAGCTAAGTTTAAAGATAATTGCGCTCCTTTAGATATTGCTTTTGGTGACATAACAGCGGGTAAAGAACCAACGGGTGCTCTAGAAAATAAAGCGTGGGTATATAATAGTTTTGGTGGAAATGCTATAATTGCAGCCCCACCTAAATCAAAAAAGATATTGGCTCTTTTAAGACTTTCTCAAAAAAAATTCAATATAAATAAAAATTATTATGATTTAAATAAAACTTTAAGGCCATCAAATAAACCAAGAAATATTAATTCGCATTATCCATCAAATCCTATTAATCCAGGCAAGCAGATTCAATTAATAAATCTAGCTGATCCTTCCAAACCCATACAAAATAAATCAAATAATCAAAATGGTTTTCCAAATAATCCATATGACAAATATCCACATGGAAATAAAGACACATGGTCTGCTTCAAGAGTAATTCCAGATTTTCGTTCAGATATTACTATAGAGAATACCGGGCCAAAATTATATGAAAAATATTTACGTGATATTGATAAAGATAGGTTACCTAATGAGAAGAGGCCTTCTGCGAAATTTAGAATTGAAGAAAATGACAATCGTTTATTTAGAAAGGTTAATGCAGACAAATCGAATTGGGGAACAGTAGAAAAAAAAGATATTGGGCATACTGATGATGCAGAATTCCCTTCTAGGTCTGGTTTTACTAGTATGTATGACCAGAAAATAAAGCAATTTATGAAGAAATGGTAATGTCGTGTTACAAAAATCGGCAAAAAATAAATGCCAAAGAGTAAATTGATACCCTTTGGCATTATTGATGATCGTTTACTTATGGGTGCGCAATCAAACCTACCGCATTATAGACTTTATCTAAAGTCGCTTGAGCACGAGCCTGTGCCTTGGCTGCGCCTTCTACCATGATTTGGTTGAGTAACGCTTCATCATTACGGAAATGATGATAACGCTCCTGAAGATCAGCCAGCATTTCACATACTGCGTCGGCGACAGCACCTTTCAAATGGCCGTACATTTTGCCTTCAAACTCAGCTTCCAACTCAGGAATAGCTTTGCCGGTGACGCTAGAAAGAATATCCAGCAGGTTGGAAACGCCAGGTTTGTTTTCCAGATCATAACGAACACGAGGCGGCTCTTCAGAATCGGTAACTGCGCGTTTGATTTTCTTAGCCACGGATTTAGGGTCTTCCAGCAGGGCAATCACATTATTGCGGTTATCATCCGATTTCGACATTTTCTTGACCGGATCTTGCAATGACATGACGCGGGCACTACCGCCCTGTGGGATAAAAGGTTCCGGCACAGTGAAGATATCGCCATATAATGCATTAAAACGCAAAGCTAAATCGCGGGTTAATTCAAGGTGCTGTTTCTGGTCACCGCCTACTGGGACTTGATTCGCCTGATAGAGCAAAATATCCGCTGCCATCAAAACCGGATAGTCAAACAGACCTGCATTGATGTTTTCTGCATAGCGGGCTGATTTATCTTTAAACTGAGTCATACGGCTCAGCTCACCGAAATAAGCGTAACAGTTCAATACCCAAGACAACTGAGTGTGCTGTGGTACATGCGACTGAACGAAGATAGTGCTTTTCTTTGGATCAATGCCACAGGCGAGGTAAAGCGCCAATGTATCCAATGTGCGTTTTTTTAGTTCATTGGCATCTTGGCGTACAGTAATGGCATGCTGATTGACGATGCAGTAGATGCAATCATAATCGTCTTGCATTTTAACCCACTGACGTAACGCCCCCATGTAGTTACCGATGGTTAATTCACCGGAAGGCTGCGCGCCGCTGAATACAATAGGTTTTTGGGAGTTTGTTTTGTTTACAGTGGGTTCATTCATTTTGTTACGCTTCCTGTTTTTTCGAAGTAGATAATTGTTTCAAAGTGGATAATCCAATCGTTGGGAGTAAATCCGGGAAATGATCCAAGACATAATTGGGATGGCTTAATGCTATCGATTCTCCGTAGTTATATCCATACGTCAGCCCAACACAAGGGCAACCAGCCGCTTGTGCCGCTAAAATATCATTACGGGAATCACCAACGAAAAGCAATTCTTCTTTATGTAAACCAAACATACCCATTGTCAGATAGAGAGGGGCAGGATGTGGTTTTTTCTCTTTGACATCATCGCCACCCAACACTAATGAAAAATATTCACTGATACCTAATGATTCCAGCAATGGGGCAATAAAAGGGGTTGGCTTGTTTGTGACTATTGCCATCGGCAAGCCGTGTGCTGCCAGCTCTGCCAAGGTCTCTTTTACGTGGGGAAATAACTGGCTGCCCGTAGTGACGCTGACTGCATAGAATTGATCAAACAGTTTGCGAATTTCACTGTGCAGTTCGGGGGAGGCGTCTGCTCCAGCCCATTTCAATGCACGCTCAACCATCACATCTGCACCGTTGCCAACCCAGACAGCAAGGCGTTCTTTGCCGGCAGCAGGGAACCCTTTGGCAACTAAGGCCTGATCCAACGCATCTGCCAAGCCGCCGGCACTGTCAACCAGAGTGCCATCTAAATCAAATGCGATGGCACGGATCGTTTTCACATGTTTATTTGTCATCACGCAACCTTTGATAATTCGCGGCGCATCTCATCAATTACCGCTTTATAATCTGGCTGACTGAAAATAGCAGAGCCAGCGACGAACATATCTGCGCCAGCCTGAGCCGCTTCAGCGATATTGTTGGGCTTGATCCCCCCATCAACTTCAAGCCGGATATCATATCCGCTGTTATCAATAATATTACGTACCTGACGTAGTTTATTCAGTGTTTCCGGAATGAAAGACTGGCCACCAAAACCGGGATTGACGGACATCAACAGGATTACATCCAATTTATCCAATACATAATCAAGGTAGCTGAGCGGAGTTGCTGGATTGAAAACCAATCCCGCCTTACAGCCATGCTCTTTGATGAGCTGTAAAGTTCGATCAACATGCTCGCTCGCTTCAGGATGGAAAGTAATATATGTTGCTCCAGCCTTGGCGAAATCAGGGATAATGCGATCAACCGGTTTTACCATCAGATGGACATCAATTGGCGCGGTGATGCCATAATCGCGCAACGCCTGACAAACCATCGGCCCAATGGTCAGATTTGGCACATAGTGGTTATCCATAACATCAAAATGAACAACATCAGCACCTGCTGCCAAAACTTGAGCTGTATCTTCACCTAATCGGGCAAAATCTGCGGATAGAATGGATGGGGCGATCAGAAAGTCTTTCTTCATTATTATCTTCTCCAATTCATTGTTTATCCCCGTTATTATTTCACGGGCTGGAAACCTCAATCACTTTTGGCAGTATAACGCTAAAAGCTCATCAACCTTACTTCGGGCAAGAATATTTCTACTTATTGTCCGGCGGGCTTTAACAATGTAAAGGGAAGCGTGGTGATACCATTCCCGGGTCATCGGTGTGTCATGATTGGAGATAAGCACCGGAATACTTAGTTGGGATGATAGATAATAGGCTATCTGCGCCAGATTTTCTTGATCCTGAAGATTAAAGTTATTTGTATGGTAGGCAGTAAAATTCGCCGTGGCCGAAAGCGGGGCATACGGGGGATCACAGTAAACAACCGAACCTTTTGGGGCGTTATTTAACGTGTTTTCGTAATGCTGGCAGATAAAAGTCGCTTTTTTGGACTTTTCAGCAAACCAATAAAGCTCATCTTCTGGAAAGTAAGGTTTTTTGTAACGCCCGAAAGGAACATTAAATTGCCCCCGTGAATTATAGCGGCACAGACCGTTATAACAGTGTCGGTTCAGGTAAAGAAACAACAAGCTGCGCCGAAAGGGGTCCTGGCTTTTGTTGAACTCTTCTCTCAGGCGATAAAAATTTTCGGAGGTGTTGAACTCCGATGTAAATAGTGGACGGGCATGACTAATAAATTCATCTGCACGAAATTTTACAGTGTTGTACAGATTGATCAGATCACTGTTGATGTCTGACAAGATGTAAGAATCATAATCGGTATTCAAAAATACCGAGCCTGCGCCAACAAATGGCTCAATCAAGCAATCGCCCGCTGGCAGATGACGCTTAATATCATCCACCAAGGGGTATTTTCCACCGGCCCATTTTAAGAAAGCGCGTTTTTTTTTCATGCCGTCAAATTAGTTATTCAATAATTTCAGAGCCGCAGATTGTACTCTGTTTAGGACAGCATATCAGCGCCTAATAAAAATAGTTTTATTTTTTCAGATCTTGCTGAACTTGTTGTAGTTTTCTGACCCACGGTTTTTTGGCCTGAATCTCCGCAGGGAATGAAGATATGGCCTTTTTAGCATCAGAAACAGTAAGATAGTTACCTTGAATCAAGATAAACCACGTTTTACCATCGCGTTTGGTCTCATAAACCTTATAATTGATAAGGTTATGTTTTTTTGCAAACGCAATCAAGGTATCAGAGCGGCTTGCGCTGCTTAGTTGGAGTGTGAACCGGTTTGCTGGGGCTTTCAGCAAATCACCGCCTGCATCAGCCACATTCTTTCTGTTGGCCTGCTGAGGGCTTGTGACATGCCTGTTTTCTGCCTTCGGCTGGCTTTCTTCTCTTCCTTTATTTTCGATTATTCTCGGTGGTGTCTTCTCAGTCCTTTTCTGTTCTATCGGTTTAGTTTGCTCGATAGGTTTAGTCTGAGATGGCGCCAGATGTTTCTGCACTGAATTATTAATATTACTTTGTTGTTGGTTCAGGGCATCAGAAATATCACCGGGCACTTCTATGCGCTGGTGATAACGGCCAGCCTCATTTCCGGTTGCAGGCGCAAGATCGCTACTTGGTGCACTGCCAATAGAGGGCGGGGGACTGATTTCATGAGTCTTAGGTGCAGCCGCCGTAGGCACAGACGAGTTTTCCTGTCCATTACCTTGAACACTGCCCTCTTGCTCGTTGGTCGATAAAGTAGAAGAACCAGAAAGGTCGATACTTTTTTCGGTTGCATTGGAAGATTGTTGCTTCTCATGATCAGTGGGGGATTTTAAGGCTGAACTGATGGCTATAATCAAAAGCAGCAGCACTAATATGCCAACACCGATCATCATTTGCTGACGAGATACCGCCAGTTTAGGCCGGGAGGATTGGTTTTTAGACCGCGGGGGTCGGCGATCAGAAGTATCAGGTTTAAATTCGTTGTCTGTTTTTTGTTTGTTTTCTGGTTTTAATTCGTCCATATGCCTTCCCCACAGAGATAATTCTGCCAATTGTTATTTAAGAGGTTTGGCAGTCTGACCTAACTAAAACTTCATGAAGTTCTATCTGATAATGTAGCTATTTTATAGTATAACAGCCAGATAATGATTTATTATTCAGATAACCGCGTAGTTAGCTGGTGGTTGGATAACATAGGCGAATCGCTTCCAGTATCACGCCCTGTTCGATATCGGAACGGAGCTTTGCTTCTCCTATCGCTGTAGGCAGCACCAGATGCAATTTTCCCGCAGAGACTTTTTTATCACGCATCATATGGGGTAAATAAGCATCCGGAGCCATTGCCTCAGGGCCGTTGACAGGCAGTTTGGCGCGTTCCAACAGATGGATGATACGCAAGGTATCCTGTTGCGAGAATGTGCCGACAAGCTCAGAAGCCCGTGCCGCCATGACCATACCGGCAGCGACAGCCTGGCCATGCAGCCAGACACCGTAACCCATTTCAGCCTCAATCGCATGCCCGAAAGTGTGGCCAAGGTTCAATAACGCCCGCATGCCACTGCGTTCCTGCTCATCCGCCGCGACAACCATTGCCTTCAGTTCACAGCAGCGACGTATGCAATAGGACATCGCTTGATTATCGAGAGCCAGTAATTTGTCTATATTGTCTTCAAGCCAGCGGAAGAATTCACCATCCAGTATGATGCCATACTTGATGACTTCAGCCAGCCCTGCATATAACTCTTGTGCAGGTAACGTTTTTAAGCAATCGAGATCGACAACAACAGAAGCTGGCTGATAAAAAGCGCCGATCATGTTTTTGCCGAGAGGGTGGTTGACCCCTGTTTTTCCGCCGACAGAAGAGTCAACCTGAGAAAGTAATGTGGTGGGAACTTGGATGAAACGAGTGCCGCGTTGATAGCTGGCAGCGGCAAACCCCGTCATATCACCGATTACACCACCACCGAGAGCGATAAGAGTTGTGTCACGACCATGATTATCTTCCAATAGTGCGGAAAAAATATCGTTGAGCACAAAAAGTGACTTGTACTGCTCACCGTCAGGCAAGATAACTTCATTTACTCGAAGCCCCATTCCCTGCAATGTGGTTTTTACCTGTTCAAGATACAGGGGAGCCAACGTTTCGTTGGTCACTATCATGACCTGTTGACCAGCCTGCAGGGGCTTGAACGCCTCATTGCTGGAAAATAGCCCTTCGGCTATGGTAATCGGGTAACTTCTTTCACCTAACGTAACAGTCACTTGTTCCATATCAGCTTTCGCCTTATCGTTTGCTGCAGTGCGAACTTGCTATAATCAGTTTTTTTCCAATAATTCAATAATTTGATTAGCGACGACTTTGGCGCTTTGCTCATCCGTACGGATAGTCACGTCGGCAATTTCCTCATAAAGAGGATTGCGCTCATCAGCCAAATTTTCTAAAACTTCACGTGCTGGTGCGTCAACCTGAAGTAAAGGGCGTTTTTTATCGCGCTGGGTACGAGCTAACTGTTTTTCGATGGTTGTTTCTAAATAGACGACCACACCACGGGCGGACAGGCGATTGCGGGTTTCTTTTGATTTAACGGAACCCCCTCCAGTAGCCAGTACGATGCCTTGTTTTTCAGTCAGTTCGTTTATTATTTTTTCTTCGCGGTCGCGGAAGCCTTCTTCGCCTTCCACATCAAATACCCAGCCCACGTCAGCTCCGGTACGTCGCTCAATTTCTTGATCAGAGTCGTAAAACTCCATATTGAGTTGCTGAGCTAACTGACGACCAATAGTGCTTTTGCCGGCACCCATAGGCCCAACCAGAAAGATATTGCGTTTCTCTGCCATGTTTTTGGTATTACTAAGACTATTTGTTAATGATAACCCGCCCCGCCAATCAGATTAGCCGCGGGACCTAAACTGAAACCTCATGAGTGAGAATGTGAGATCAGATAGGAAAATTATCTCAGTACATCAACCTGTATTGCAACTATATAAATCTGGCACGAGCCTTTGTGCTTGGCTCATGCATTTGCTGGCTGACTGAAAGCCTATTATCCATAGACTCTTACTTATGATGTTATACCCTTCGTTTTTCAAGTTGCCTCTTTGTTGGCTGCACTCATTCACCCCAGTCACATAGTTATCTATGCTCCCGGGAATGAATTCCTTTACCGCCGAGATGCAACTTGAAATTCATTGGGTATATACCCGTCATTTTTAAAGTTGCAGCTTTGCTGAAACTTAAAATTTACTGGCTATAGTCCGACCTGCTCACTCAATTAGGTAATCCTTGTATGCTAAATTACTCTCAGCGTCAAATCCATAAACAGACTGGATAAAGTAAAATCGCGGGCTATCAGATAAAAAAAGCACAGTTACTTTAATCAACTGATTGATATTTATGCGGTATTTTTTTATTGATTAAATATCGGTCAATTGAGGTGTAATAAAAATTACGAGTTCCCTCCGGCTATGTTGTTCTCCATTTTGATTAAACAATATACCTATCAAAGGAATGTCTGATAGATAAGGGACTTTTTGCTGGCTAATTATTTTTTTCTGTTGAAAGATGCCGCCCAAAATGAGGGTTTCCCCATTTCTGACCGTAACCTGAGTCGCAATTTCCTGTTTATCGATAGCCAGATTCTCATTTCCTCCCTGACTGATAGGAAAACCGGGGGCATTTTGGCTGATTTTCAGTGCGAGCCGAATTTTCCCTCCTTTCAATATATGTGGCGTCACTTCCATGCCCAATACGGCTTCTTTAAACTGGATCGATGTTTTGTCCTTGTTTTGAACGATGTATGGAATATCAGAACCTTGTTTGATACTGGCAGGTTGCTGGTGTGAAGCCGTTAACCTCGGGCTGGCAATAATATCGAGTTGATTTTCCTGTTCCAGGGCACTGAGTTCCATTTCCAGCAGGCTGGCATGAATGCGGGCGGTATTCAGAACCAGCCGATGGCGTTGATTGCCCGCTGGCTGATGCAGATTCAGGCGGTTTAATCCCAGCACCTGATTTAGCGGATCGGAAGTTACCCCCCAATGAATGCCTAATTCATGCAATGCTTCTCTGCTGCTGGTAACAATATGCGCTGTAATTTGCACTTGTTGCTGTGGTGTATCAATCTCTTTCAGCCAGATTTTGATACGGGTAATCGCATCAAACTTATCTTCCAATATCAGGCTGTTTGTAGAAGGATCGTGTTCAACCTTTCCCCATTTTGTTAACAGGGCCGGACTATTTTTCTGCAATTGTTCCGCAACTTGACCGGCATCGGCATATTTCAGAGGGATTGCCTGATATTCGATTTCTTGCTCCTGCTCATTTTGATCTGTTGGGGGAAAATCAGTTTCATCTTCAATTGGGGCTACGGGAGGAAGAAACGGATTCCTTACAGGCAGTTCAAAAGCGGAATTGTCATCAATGTGATTGATATCGCCTTCAATGTCATTGATGCCGCTTTCTATGGCAACGCCAGACATTGGCAATAACAAACTGATCAGCAGGATAAATGAGGGTTTGTTCATGGTTTCCCCCCATGCAAAGAATTTGCTGGTGGGTATGTTTCCGTCAATGCTGAATCAGATGAAGGTGTACCAAACGGCTCTCTATTTGATTCAGCCGCTTCTGATAGAGCGATGCGGACAGTTAATTTCTCCTCATTGGGCGTGATTGTGAGATGTTTAATCAGTAACGGTGGTTGCAATAGCTGAATTTCATTCAAAAAATGGAGAAACTGACCATAGTCCAGCGACAGTACGATATGCCAAAGAACGTGGTTATTTTCTCTGTAAGTTTTCCATTCCATTAGCTGACTGCCAGAGTGTGCGAGTGGCTGATGCAGCCTCTTGAGTATGGATGTATTTTTTGTGGTTCCCATTTCTGTAGATACCGGAATGAAACTGCCTTGGCTGAGCATGGTGGTTATTTGCTGAACCTTTTGTTGGATGTCAGGCATGGAGGGCAATTTGGCAATACGCTGTTGTGACAGCACCACATCATTTTGTTGTTCTGCAATGCGGCCTTGGAGAGCATGGGCTTCATGCTGGCGTTCTTGCCAGATAAAGAAATAAAACCCCGAGAGCAGCAGGATGATAATCAACTGCTGCGCTAAAAATTGTTGCCAGACCGGCCGATGAAACCATTCGAGGTAATTATTGCCCACGGGTTCCTCCCGCCAGCCAATCTGCATCAATGGTAAACACTTTGACCTGATCTTCAATTGTGACCATTTTTTTTAGTTGTACATTGATAAGGCTCGGGTCATTTGCCAAGTTATCCATAAAGTCAGATATTTCCGTATGGTTTTGGCTGTAGGCAGTAAAAATTAATTGCCCGCTGTCATCATTAAATGCGGCCAGCCAGCTTTTTGCTGGCAAAAGATGAGGAAGTTGACGGAATAACTGCAAATACCGTTGATTCTGCTCCATGAAAACCTGCTTTTTCCTTAATCGTTGCGCCAAATCATAGTGTTGTTGTACAGCCTGCTCTGTTTTTTTGATAGATTGCTGTAATTGCGCCAATTGGTGTTTAACATGCACGAATTGTTGGTGATATTGCTCGATTTTGTTTGCCTGCTGCATGGCGAGTAACACCAAAAATAGTGCCCATAACAGAATTTGCAGACCAAGCAGCGCCCCCCATTTCTGGTATCGGAGCTTCAGCTTTTTCTGGCGCCACGGTAAAAAATTGACTTGATGCATCAATGATCATCCGGTCTGATAGCAAGACCTGCGGCGATAATGAACGCATTCATTTTTTCCGGCAGTGGGGGCTGATAATGGCGGAATGCAGTCAAAAGTTGCCATGAGTTTACCGAACTGGTTAGATCTTGGCTGACACATTGTTCTTTTGCAGAATGTTCCGGGCTGTAATAAACCGCATAGCCTTCTGTTTCAGACGTAACCGGCAATTGGCTGATAATGTTCTCCAGATGGAGATGAGGTTGTAATGCTATCAACCCATAGCTGAAAGCGTGGTTGGCAGGTGATACCCATAACCAGTCTGTTGTGCGTTTGTGGATCAACCAACTATTATCAGGAATAGCGGCTTGTCTGGCGGCATAACGTAATGCACAGGGCGCAATATCAATGGCATCAGGGAGTAAATTGATATCCTCCAATAATTTCAGCCAGAGGTTGAGATCTCGTTGGCGGGTGGCGCTGATGCACACTTGCCGGCCATGAACGCGATAGTCCAATGCAAGATCACTGGCGGGAAATTGCTTTTCAGCATTGGCATGAACAAACCAGCCGAGTTCAGGCTCTTGCAATGCTGTCTGACCGGGCAAGGAGACCTGTTTCTGTAAGGTTTGCTGTACAGGGAGTGCCAATCTTAAGCTAATATTTCTAGGTAAAGTTTGCCGCCATTGTATTAAAATGCGCAGTAATTTTTCAGGATGTTGCAGCCGCCCTCCTGAGATAATTTCGTTTGATAAGTGATATTGCCAACAATTCCGCAGTTGCCAGCCATTTCGGCGTTTGGTGGCAGCAAGAGCACAAATGTAATGATCCTGGATATCCAGTCCGATATACCATTTAGACAGATACATGTAGAAGATTTCCTTATCTACTATTTATGAGTTGTTAGTGAAATATGAGTTGTTAGCGAAAAACGATCCTTCATGAAAGATCATATCCATAGCACTGTATAGCCTTTATACTGAATCCCTTATACAGTCCTTTATACTATGTACTGATCGTTTATAAACTGCCCGATTAACATGGCGTGAGAAATTTCAGGTGAAGTTCATAAAGTATTTTTTGATCCTTGTCGTTGTTTGCATTTTATTGGGAACAGCCTCGATTTTTGGTTTATACAAATACATCGAGCCACAGTTACCCGATGTCGCGACGTTAAAGGATGTCCGATTACAGACTCCAATGCAGGTATTCAGTGCTGATGGCGAATTAATTGACCAATATGGTGAAAAACGTCGTTTGCCCCTGGCCTTGTCAGAAATGCCCCCCTTGATGGTAAAAGCCTTTATTGCCACGGAAGATAGCCGTTTTTATGAACACCACGGTGTTGATCCCATTGGCGTCATACGTGCCGTTTCCGTCGTAATGACATCCGGTCAGGCTTCCCAAGGCGCAAGTACCATTACTCAACAGCTTGCGAGAAACTTTTTCCTTAGCCCGGAAAAAACGCTGATCCGTAAGGCGAAAGAAGCATTTTTGGCGATTAAAATTGAGCAACTGTTAACCAAGGATGAAATTCTTGAGTTATATCTCAACAAGATCTACCTCGGTTACCGTGCTTATGGCGTTGGAGCGGCCGCCCATGTCTATTTTGGCAAGTCGGTCAATGAATTGACGCTGAGTGAAATGGCAATGATTGCCGGATTGCCGAAAGCGCCTTCAACACTGAACCCGCTTTATTCTTATGACCGGGCCATTAACCGCCGCAATGTGGTATTGGGGCGGATGCTGGAAGAGGGGTATATCACTCACCGTCAGTATGATGAAGCCAGAGAAGAGAAATTGGTTGCCCGTTACCATGTGCCGCACATTGCTTTCTCAGCCCCTTACCTGACCGAAATGGTTCGTCAGGAGATGATTAACCGTTATGGGGAAAATGCGTATACCGATGGCTATAAGGTTTATACCACCATTACGCGGAAGACCCAGTTGGCAGCGATGCATGCTGTCCGTACCAATGTGATTGACTACGATGTCCGCCACGGTTATCGCGGTGCACAAGAGGTATTGTGGAAAGCCCGCCAACCTGCGTGGAGCCAAACGCAGATTATCGATAAGCTGAAAACGTTGCCGAAGTATGGCCCCTTGGTGCCAGCGGTGGTGATGAAATCCAGTGCCAGTCAGGCAGAAGTCATGCTGGTGGATGGCAGCAAGGTTGAGCTGACTATGGCAGGTGTTCGTTGGGCTCGCCCATTCAAGACGGATAGTTTGCAAGGTGTGCCACCGCGCAGTGTCAATGAAGTCATCCGGGCAGGAGAACAAATCTGGATCAGAAAAGTCAATGATATCTGGTGGTTGTCGCAGATCCCTGAAGTCAATGCGGCATTGGTTGCCATCAATCCGATGAATGGTGCCGTAGACGCACTGGTGGGCGGGTTTGATTTTGAATTGAGTAAATTTAACCGCGTGACGCAATCTTTGCGGCAGGTTGGTTCCAACATCAAGCCATTCCTGTATACCGCTGCGATGGATAAAGGGCTGACATTGGCGTCATTGCTGAATGATGCACCGATCAGTCGTTGGGATGCGGGTGCAGGAACGGATTGGCGTCCGAAGAATTCACCCCCGACTTATGATGGACCAATTCGTCTGCGCCAAGGTTTAGGGCAATCGAAGAACGTGGTGATGGTTCGTGCCATGCGTGCCATGGGCGTGGATTATGCGTCTGATTATCTGAAACGCTTTGGCCTGCCGGGTGAGAATGTTGTTCGTACGGAATCTCTGGCACTGGGTTCTCCTTCGTTTACACCGATGCAGTTGGTTCGGGGTTATGCGGTGATGGCAAATGGCGGCTATTTGGTCGACCCGTATTTCATCAGTAAAATCGAGAACGATGAAGGAAAAATCCTGTTTGAAGCCAAGCCTAAAATTGCTTGCCCGCAATGTACAAACATTCCCGTAATTTACGGTGACACAACACGTTCCATAGAATTGTCTGAAGACTCTATTGAAAATGTAGCCCATTCTGATGTTCCGCAAGATCCGGCTGTGCCACCTCAGTCCGATTTGGAAAGCGTTTCAGAAAATACGAACTTTGACGACCAACAATATGCTCCTCATGTTATCAGTACGCCATTGGCATTTCTGATCCATGATGCTCTGAATACCAATGTTTTTGGTGAACCGGGCTGGATGGGGACAGGATGGCGGGCTGCCCGTGATTTAAAACGTCGTGATATTGGCGGGAAAACGGGAACAACCAATAGCTCGAAAGATGCGTGGTTCTCCGGTTATGGCCCTGATATGGTTGCGACAGTCTGGATTGGTTTCGATGAGCACAGCAAAAGTCTGGGGCGCACACCGGTATTGAAAGGCGAAGGTGGAGCTAAAACAGCCCAGCCCATCTGGGATGATTTCATGAAAGAAGCTCTGGAAGGCGTTCCTGAGAAAATGATGGAAGTTCCTGAAGGCATTGTTTCGGTCACGATAGATAGGTCAACCGGTAAACTATCCAATGGCGGCGGCAATACCCGCAAAGAATATTTCATTGAAGGCACTCAGCCGACGGAATATGCAACGCCGGATGTGGGAACTACGGTGACTGAAAATGGTGAAAGCCACGAATTGTTCTGATTGAGCGTGAAATAGCAGCATCATGTAAGTTGTTGAACGATAAAAGCCCCGCCAGTATCTGACGGGGCTTTTTGTCATCGCTTATTTAGCAATATGTCACGATATCAATATGTAGCGATTATTTATTGAGTTTTTCTTTTACGGCTTTGGCAAATTGTTTGCCTCCGTCCACGGCGGTATAGTGGATGTGAATGTTGATATCGTCCAGCCGCCATATGTACGGTGTGTTTTTGAATATCTTATCGATGACTTTCTTATCCGGAAATTCCAATGTCCATGTCGATATGGCTCCCGTCCCTTCAAATGGCAGATAACGGTCATCATCAAACATCAGAGTGTATAACCAATTATCCTTGGCAGCGCTGCCATCATCTTCACTCAGGGAAGAGAGGGCGATTTGCTGCTGGGCACGCAAATTGGTCACAATATTTTGGTTGTTGCCTGTTTTTCTGTCGGGATCATACAGCCAGTTGACGCCTTCAATATCTGCATTGGTCAGTGTCGAGCTGCCTGTCTGGGTCAGTATGGCACTGATTTCTGAGGAAGCGCCCGGCGTGATAGTCCAATTACTCAGTGAAATCGATACGGATATGCGTTTAATCTGACGCAGATAATGCCCGGGATAATTGGTGTCAAACAGCTTGGAATTCAGTGTAAAGCTGACCATTTGCTTCTGCTCAATTTGACTCCGTAATTCTTTGACGGTCAGCAATTCACCCAACGAGACGGTTTTCTTGATATTCATGCGGCGTTCATTGCGTTGCAACCATGCATTTTCCATTTGCAGCAAATCCAATTGCAATGATTCTCCCGCCAGCAGGCCCCGATAAGAATCATTCCATGCCGTAGTCTTCATAAAGCTGCCGTGCTGATAATCCCCGACTTCATAGCGCCAACTTGCTTCTGCCATCAGGCACAGGGAAAGAACAGCATCATAAGCCGGGGCATACAAGGCAGCGAGACGCCCCATCAGCCACTGATAAGTCGGCACAATCAAGAAGCCTGTTGTCATAAATTCATACAATTCACGGGCTGCGTCTTGCTGTGCCTTTGCTTCCCGCAGGGCGATATTGGCGCTTTTTATCAGTAATTCTTGTTCCTGTAACTGACGGTCGATAATATTAATTTCACTTTGTGCCTGTTTATACTCAATTTCCCACTCTTGGCGCCGACGTTCGTATGCTGCTCCGTCTTCGAGTTTCTCGGAAATAACCGCTAATTCTTCAGAGGTGATTTGAGAAACAATGGCCGCACTTCGGACGATTTCTCCATATTTGGCGCCACCAAATGCTAACCCGTAAATGTTAGGTAAGGTATCTGCAACCGCAGCGGCAAGAAAGAAAGGGGCTGCGGCCATTTTAGTGACACTTGAGGTAGTCTTGAGGGCAAGCGATGTTATCTCCAGAGGGGAAAGATTTTCCTCGTAGAGTCGGTGATAATGTTCATATCTCTCTTGGGCCATCTTTTTGCTTTCTTCCAGAGTGGCTTTGCCAAGCTGGGCAATCTGGACTGCTTCCTGCTGCAATTCAATGGTAAAAGCAGACAGCCGGAGTGCCTGCGATTGCTCCAGAACGCCCTGTTCTGCATCGGTTTCTTTTTCTATTGCACTAAATAGCCTGTGCCCCATTTGTATGAGTTGTTTTACGGCTTCATTGGCACGTTTTAACATGGATGGGAAACGATAAGGTGGAATCTGTTGGGGTATCTGATTCAATTGGGTGAGCGTATTGCCACGATTGCGTTGTATCAGGCTGCTGTCATTCCCGATACTTGAATAGAGTGGCAATGGCTGCACTTTTCCATCCAGCGTCAGGCCGTGACGCAGGTTATAGAGGCGGCTTTTGAGTGTCTGTTGGTATTCAATTAACTGGGCATTGAAAGGTGACACAAAATGGTTAATGTTGGTTGACTGCACATCCGGGAGGAAATCTTCCTTGATTCTCTCAAGTGTGATGGGATGCCAGCGTGTGATGTTTAAACTTTCCGGCAATGCACCCAGCAATTGCAGGGCTTGTTGATAGCATAAATTGGCTTCATTCAGGCTGTCTCTGCTGAGTTGGCGATACAGATTATCCCCTTCTTGTATCCAGAGCTTGATCTGAAAATGGAAGAGGGCTTTCTGGTAAAAAATCGGCTGGCTGTAAGCAATGGTATCTGGATCGTATCCTTTAGCCGAAGGGCGCAGATTGCTGCCGCTTTCAATAACGGGGCGGGAATTCCACATGCGTATTGAGCCGTAGGGATCAAACAGATGATTAAGCAACCAGCGTCTGGCATCGTAAAAACGTTGCTCCTCTCTAAGCCGATAGGTAACCAAGAAAGGCAGATGGAAGAATAATTCCCAGAAATATTGCCCATTGGCACCGTGGAAATCGACTTTTGTCGGTGACGTTTTGTCATCCAGCTCCGGTTCGGGCAAGGATTGCGTATCCCAAGCCAGCACCCGTTCAATGGATTGAGTGGCGCGGGCAACTAATTGTTTACCAAACAGGGTATTCAACCGAATGGCGGAGGTAGATTTGAACTTCAGGCTCCCGATATCCAGATATTGAGCTTGTTTATCATTTCTGCGTAAGGTGATGACAGGGATCTTGTCGTTTTCTCTTATGCTGACCTTGTAGCGATTGGCTACTGTCCCTGTGAACTCTATTTTTTTGCTAGAATTAGAATAAGCGGTTTCTAATGTTGAGTATAAATTAACGTGATAGCGATCATTGAAATTCGTCTCAAGGGAGATGGGGATTTCTCCTGTGGTGGCATTACCATCCAGCTCGACGTCTTTGGTGCTGGGGGAAATATCACTTGGAAACATAACCCGTAGCGTTAATTTTGATTTTGTATATTCCCATTGAGGACTGACCAGAAGTCCCCAGCCCCCAACAGTTTTTTTCTGTTCTCCAATACCGACACTCAACTTACTTGCTGCTGGATTCCATTGCCTGCTTAGTTGGGTGAAGGTGCCATTAAACCACATGAGATCGGCAAACTTAGTGACTGTGTTTTTTTTCCATTCGTTAGGCGATACAGTAAACAGACTGATCCCATCACAATTCACACTGACTGTTGTTGTTGGGGTATCACCTTCCCACGTAAGTTCAAACTTCTTCAGGCTGGTTTGACTGGCGGGCACTTTGATAGAAAGTGTTCCGACAATAGGCGGGTTTGTATTTTCATCAATAGGGATGCTTCTCTCAAAATTCTCGGAGGGTAATATTGACAACAATCTACTGATATCAGAGTTTTTAAACGTTGTACCTTTCCCTTTTGGGTTTCTTTTGATCAGCGTATTTGTCCCGGTCAAAATCAGTTGGTTTTTTGCCTTATCTAATTTTGCAGTCAAATTCAAAATAGGCTGGGGGTCATCATCAACTGACGTAACCTCGACAAACTTTTCGGTACCGGCATAATCAAGTTGTAGCGTTTCCGGGTTTTTGAATAACCGGTGCCAGTCTGAAATCAGGGCAGTTTCCTGCGAGAGAGGCAGTGTTTTCTTATCTACCAGCAGCAAGTCACGCAACTCCAGAAAATAATCTTTATTTTTCTGCCAACTACTGGGATATTCTTTGGTTGAGTCATACAGCAAAACCCCCATCCACGGGTCATTCTCCCGTTGATCATCCACCATCACCATTGAGATCAAGCCGGGCTTGTATTTTTCATTTTTCAGATAAGGATTGTCTTTATCGGGAATACGGTCGCCATTTGGGTTTACGGGGTATTCACCATTGGCATCAGTACCATCCAGCCGATAGAGGGTATTTGGTGCACTCCATTCACCATTGTTTTGCTTATAGGCAAATTTTAGATTGACCGCGCGGTAATCTGACGGTTTTTGATCCAATCCCATCAATGGGCTGGATTCCCGTTCAACCCAGATGGCATATTGCCGGCCAGAAATCACAATTGGGCGCAGCGCCAGTAAGGTTCCCGATACCGAGAGTGTTATTTTTTCCCATTCACTCCATGCCAACGGGCTGATGACATCATTGGTATCGCGCATTTTGATATCGAGAGTACGCCAGTAGTATTCCACCGGCTCGGCATTGTTTTTACCGATAAAGTGGTAGCGATCGTTTTTCGGGTCAGTACCATCAATGTAGCCACTTATCGATTGCAAATTGCTGATGCGTTCAAATTCGGTTAAATAGCGCAGAATGGCAGTTTGAATCACATTGTTGTTTAATCTGGTCTGACCTAAATCGTGTTCTAAATCGGTAAAGGCACGGGTTTTACGTAACCGGGAGGTTGGATCTATGAAGCTTTCAGGAAAATTGCTCTGTTTTCTCCATGCCTGCCAATGGGCATATTGGCTAAGGTTGCGATTCCAATGCTCAATGCGTTCATTGCTGATAGTTTGGACGCCATAGTCCATTTCCAAACGGGAAAATAGGCGGAACAGATAGCGCTGCAAACTGGCAATCGCGAACGCTACTTTACTGGTACTGACGCTGGAGGTGACTTGCAGGTCGGTCAGGAAATAATTTGCAAGATCGTCGATGGTCGTAATGCTTGGCAATGTGTCATCAGATGTCGCCCAGCGTTTCAATAAATAATCGACTAATGCATCCCGCCAGCTTTCATTCAAGGCACCTTCCAGTTTCGGTTGTATTTCGACAGAAGTGGCGGCAAATAAGGCGCTACTGACTTGATACCACTCGTCATAACTGGATTGTGCTGTCAGCTTAGCGACATCCAGCAAGGGTTGGGCAGATATTTCACTTTTTTCTGCCAGAACCTTGAGGCGCATGACAATGCTGATATCAACGATATTTTGTGCCACATTTTGCTCAAAGCCGTTGGCTACCCTGAGAATTTCTTTATCTGACCAACCCATTAATTCAGCCAGATTGGTCGCCGCCTTTTCGGCTGTCCAGACATTTGGCGCTGGTGGATCTTGCCCAATTTGGTTGGCTTGGCGAAGGTAATATAGCGCATCATCCTCAGTTTTATTTTCAGGCAATAAATTCAGCCAATCACTGTAACGACTAAGGCGGTGAATGAGGATTAAATCAACCGCAGGGGTGTTATCTTCACCCATTTTCACATTAAACCAGTCTGGATTCTTAATCAGTGCCGCTATGCTTTTTTCTGTCAACTTGAATAAAACACAAATCGCAGCATACCGACTGAGGTTATACCAAAGGACAACCGCTTGATTTTTCCGTTCCTGATCGTCAGAACGCTGAGCCAGAGCAAGGGTATTAAGCAGGAAATCAGCTTGGGAGCTCCCTGTCCATTGCAGTAATGGCTTGGAGAGGGAACTTTCGATATCGAAAGCATGGCTGATGGCATTAATGTACAGATCCTGCTGGGCAATAAACGCCTTGATAAAGAGAGATGTTAACGCCTTAGTCCACGTGTCATTGTATTCTTTCCAATCAGCGTCATCGGCTAATTGTTTGAGAATTTCACTCACTTTGTCGGTTAATGCCTTTCCTGTCTCTTCAACCAGAACAATACCGGTTGTTGCATCCACTAATTCAGCGAGCGCTGTCATCCAGACAACGGGTGTTTTTTTGGCTTTAAACTTCTGCATTTCAGAAGCAATTTTATCTTCGCTGAGCAGAGCACTACTGATATCTGGCATGACAGCCCTGATTTTGTTGAGCCAGTCAATATTTTCAATCTCTGCCGTGATACCGCTGCCCAAGGACGCTGGGGTTAGCAAAAAGTTAAGGACTGAAGGGGCTAATTTGTGCAGCTTAACCCAGTGTGTGGCGTTCATGAAGGCGATCAGGATATCAAGAATATCAACGAGTTCGGCATCTTTAGCCAGCGTAGGAATACCCGCCAGTTGTTGCAGATAGTCAGGGTGATCACGATTCAGGAGCAATAACAGCTCCATTCCCTCATTAACGGATAATTTCAGCAATCGAGGCAATGCAACCAGTCTATAAAGGGCAGAAACGATATCCAGTGAGCGTTTCGGATCGGCATCTTTTTGCGATGGGTTTTGTGTTTTGACGATTAACTTCAGCAGCTCTTGGCAGGTGGCATCATCAATATTCAATCCGGCGCATAATTGATTGACGGTTAATGCATCTGCCCCCTCGGTGGCATCGAGTTTAAATGGCTGGTTATCCAGAACCAGAACCGAGGACGAAGCGGCTTGCTGTGACAACCCGGAGGCATTGAACAACCGGTCAAAGAAAGAGCGTTGATCTTCAAGAGAATAGGGGCTGATATGGCCGATAAACGCAGCAAATTGTTCTGCGGTAGCGCCGTACTCTTGCTGGAAATGCAGGAATACGCCTAAAGTGCGCAGTGTGGCTTCAGTAATCACATAATCAGTCTGTTTTTCTGCCTTCCGTGCGGTTGCCAATAACAGATCAAGCTGTTCAGCGTTGAGTTTCAGCGCCTTTTGGATATGCAGGAAGCGTTGGATACGGTCAAAATTATCGTTACTGGCATTTTTAAGTTGAATGACATCTTTGGCCGTTTCTTTGTCTTCTGTTTTTTCCAGATAGAGCGCCGGTGACTTCCCAGCGTTGATGTATGACGCGACGTAATCAGCACCGGAAGGGAATTCTGTTCCGGCATTGGCAGGCTTGGCGACATTGCTGGAGTACTTGACAGTACTGTGTGTCACTTTGTTATTGCCGGATATTCCGTTAACCGCAAATAGTTTCTCTGCCTCTTGGGAGCTCAGCCCTGTTTGCCGGGTAAATACAGTAAGGCGGGACAGCGATTCAGCTGCTTTGGCTGCATCGCCCTTGATGCCAAAATATTTCTCGAAGAAATCTTGTTGATCGCTTTGCGATTTTTCCAGTAACAACATTTGAAGTTTCGGTGCCAGCATGCTGCTGACCATCATCGCTGTTTGCAGTGAATCGGCACTCAAATTGCCATCAATAAAATTGGGATATTTGCTATCGGCTTGTTGGATCAATTCCAGCAATGGGATCTCTTTTTCAGCCAATACCGCCATTGTTTGTTTTAATGGAAAATAAAACGGTAAGGAGAGCGGGTATTGGATGTCGGCGAGTGAATTGGTCAAGGGTTGTTGCTGGTTGATATGTTTCTTCGCTTTTTCGGCGAGCACTTCAATGACAAGGGGCAATAGATTGACGGTTTTATTTAGGTTCGTACTATCCAGCAGCAGTTTTTCAATATCGGGGCGCCGCTGGTTGAGAAATCCGGTGCCATCTGCACTGGCTTTACTTTCAAACATTCTGACTTGCTGATACAAATCAACCAAATAGGCCAGTGGGCCATCGTTGGCTTCAGGTAGTCCGGGGAAGCAATAGAGGTCTGGATTATCATCAAAGAGATTTTTGTAGCTAATGGTTTCATTATTTGTGTTAGCCATACATGATCACCTTTTAAATCGAAAAAATGGGAAAAGAGAAAGCAATATTTCTATATCCAATCGATAACAGTGAGTTATGTGTTGCTGCCAGATAAGCATGGTTAGACTATTGCGATGTAATGATGGTTATCCAGCCTAAAATATATTCAGCTTCTAATCGTTTTTTAAAAAATTATTTTGTTTCAAGGTGGTTACGGAAGGTGGCACAAAATACTGTGAGTGTTTTTATAAAAATGGGCGAGATAGGCGAGGGATATGAATTAATTTCAAAAACATTGTAAATATGTTCAATTATTATTTTTTATCAACTAAATTATTTTTGTTAACAGAAATATCCTTTATTTTACATGGTTATTTTATCGTACCTGATACTTTAAAACGTACATTTAAAACGGGTATAAAATGAATATCGATATTAATTATGCCCATACCCGTTTATTGCAATATGAGATAACTAACCTCTCTCATTATTTTTTGCTTGAAAATATCGTTGTGCCAAAAATAGGGCGCTGACATTTCTGGCCTCATTGAAATCGGAATGATCTAATAACGACATCATGTCAGAAATAGGCCAACGTATTTGTACCAATGGCTCAGGCTCGTCTCCTTCCAAAAGTTCTGGATAAAGATCCTGAGCAATCACGATATTCATTTTGCTGGAAAAATAAGAAGGTGCCATGGTTAATTTTGTCAACAGCTCTAACTTTCCAGCTCCGAAACCAACTTCTTCTTTCAGTTCACGGTTGGCTGCCTCAAAAACACTTTCCCCAGCATCAATAGCACCTTTTGGAAAACCTAGTTCATATTGTTCAATCCCAACGGCATATTCGTGAATAAGCACCAATTCATCCCCAATGACAGGAATGATTAATACTGCTTCACGATTTGACGGTTTCATTCGTTCATAAACGCGTTTTACACCATTGCTGAATTCAAGATCAACAGATTGGATGTTGAACAAACGTGAGCGGGCAATATCATTCACATTTAGTATTTTGGGTTTTTTAAAATCAGTCATGCTTGCCCCTGAAGGTAGTTATGTGTTGGATAGTTAAAAATAATAATGAGCTAAATTAGTTAAAATAACTTGTATCATTTAATGTGAGTAGTGGAATTCAGCCCAAATACAAATTTGGCTTTAATATGGCTGATTATGTTAGTAAATGATAGCGATTATCGCTTGAATGTATTTTTGTTGCTATCTTACCCTTGCAATAAAACAGTATTTTATGGAAAGGTATGAGAAATTTTATGACGCCTTTTCTTAATGGAATTAAAAGTACAAGGCAAGAATAGGAATAGCCTTATTCTGGATTTTTCACGAGATTGTTATTCTGCTGATCTCTGTATTGCTGTCATGGGCGTGGGGAAAAAATGAGCTCTTTAGTCATTATATTGGCTATTTTTATCATTAGCCTGATTATAATGGCTTCCTTTCTGATTTTCAGATGGAGGCGACTTGATAACGCGCGTTATCTATCATCAATAGCTAAAACAAGTCGGCGTAAACTGAATACCGATGAACTTCAATCTATTGAACATTACCTGAGAAACGTAAGTCAACTGGTTAAATTGGACAATAGACCCTTGTCAGGCTACCCGGTATTGCCTATCAAAAATGATAATGTTTATACCATTAATCATGCCATTACCCGCTTCTCTGCGGTCAAGGAAGAGTTACAGCACTGGCGCTATTATATTGATGATACAGAAATACACTTCCCGGTGTGGCTTGAACCGTTTATAAAGCCAAAAAATACCATTGAGATTATCCAGACAACTCCCATGCCGATGGTTATCGCTGTCAATGGCCATTTTTTGAAAGACTATCAGCAAAATCTATTTTCTGCGCGCGTTACAGCAAAAACGGAACAGGCTTCCATTCAGAAAAACGGCAATTCCAGTGCGAAATTACGGCATGTCCGCAAGGAAACGCCGGAAGAATACAGGCTGCGCTATGCAGCCGGCATTATGGAAGGCGTGTTGATGGGGATTGGGCTATTGGTATGGTTTGTGGCTCTTTTCTTACCGATTTCGATGATGCCCTGGTTCATGTTGGTATCGTTCTTGTTTATGCTGGTCAGTTTCTGGTCACATTTCCGGCTGCCTGCTAGCCGGAAACTATTAAATATTAATTGTTTCAACGGAATACCGAAACGTTGGGGGGTGTTCAGTGAATTTGCCCCGGAGAAAAGAAAAAATATCTCTCTCGGTGGCATTGATCTTGTTTATCCAACTCATTGGGAACCCTATATTTCCTACGATTTGGATCAGGACACCGACATAGATATGTATACCAACAACAACGTTATTCGGCAGGGGCGTTATCTTTCCTTGCATGAAGAAGAAAAACACTACCCGTACCAGCGCTATAGAAAAAACTTGGTGCTGGTGATTTTCTCTGTGATTACCATGTTGCTGCTTTATTTATACCAACCCGCCAGCCTCTCCATGAGGCTCAGTTTGGCTTGGCTGTATGGCAGCAATACAAAAGTTATCAATAGCGTTTCCGAGCTGCAAAGTGTCGATTTGAAGGAAGGGGATGTACTGAAAGTCAAAGGTGTTGGAATGTGTTATAAGCCGCCTAACTTTCTGGCGGAGTATAAAGTCACCTTGTTTGCCCCATTTAATTGCGGCGGCATTTATTGGAATAAAGAAACACCACTGCCCATGTTGGAGTCCGATATCATTAACAATGCATCGGCACTGCTCACCACGGTCTATGAACAGTTGCATTCGTCCAGACGCAAAGGCAGGGGCAGCCCCAGCCTGAATCAAGCGATTGCAAAGTCCGGATTGGTTCCGGTTGAGAATTATGCAAAAATTGTTTTGAAAGCACACAAATTGTGCCCAAAAGAAACGGACTGCATCCGTTTGAAAAATGCGTTGGTTAATCTGGGAAGCGCCACGACTTGGGATCAGTTGCTGGCGGACAGTAAAGTGAAAGTTGTTCAGGGGAATAGGGTGCTCATGCGGGCGGGTAGTGCGGATGCGCTGGAAAAGTTGGTTGATGCGACCACCGAAGAGTTTATTTATGCGGAGATCAACAAATTCGCATCTGCCATGAATAGCCCATTGCCGGGGGGAGTGTTGTTCCGCAGCGATGAGAGCCGGCAATTACTTGAGTATCCGATGCGGATAAACAATATGTTTGAAAACACCCCAATGGATCGGTGGCTGGAATTACAGCATATTTCCGAGCTGCTGATGAGAACGCCTTTTGAAACGGGCGGCATTGTAACGGAACTGTTTGAGGATCCCAATGGGACACTCAATATCATGTTGCACCGTGAACCGGATACCACAACCCTTATTCGCTATCTTGGCAGCTGTTTGTTGATGGCTATGTTGTTGGTAGTATTTACCATCAATGCTATGTTGATAATAATGAAAAAATACAAAAACAAGCGGCGCCTTGAATACATCACCCAATATTATGACAACTGTTTCGCATCTTCTTCAACAACACCTATTGATTAGCGGGGAACTGTTGCGCTGTGTTACCCTCAGTCCGTTTCTTGCCTGCGCTGATTAACAATTTGAATTTGGGCTAGAGAGAGAACTTACCATGCTGAATTCAGACACAACTCAGACTGTCCGCCTTGATAAATGGTTGTGGGCGGCGCGTTTTTATAAGACCCGTGCTATCGCCCGTGAAATGATTGAAGGGGGAAAAATCCATTATAATGGACAACGGAGCAAGCCAAGTAAGCTGGTTGAGTTGAATGCGAAGATCAAACTGCGTCAGGGAAATGATGAGAAAACAGTGATAGTCTTGGCGTTGAGTGAGCACAGGCGTGGTGCGGCTGACGCTCAACAACTTTATCAGGAAACGGCAGAAAGTATTGCCAATCGGGAAAAAATGGCCTCGGCCCGTAAAATGAATGCGCTGATGATGCCACATCCTGATCGCCGACCGAACAAAAAAGAACGGCGTACACTAATTAAATTTAAGCAGACAAAATTAAATGAGTTGGAAAATACCTAATCGATTTCGCATCGAAATATGAAGGGCATATAACCGGCTCAGTGAAATGAGAGAAATTTATGATCAAGCATGACCAATTACACCGATTTTTGTTTGAAGGCCATTCTGTCAGAGGGGAACTTGTTTCCGTCAGTGAAACCTACCAGCAGATGCTGGAAAATCACAGCTTCCCTCAACCTGTACAGCAGCTATTGGGTGAATTGTTGGTCGCAACCAGCCTATTGACGGCGACATTGAAATTCCAGGGTGATATTACGGTACAAATCCAGGGAGATGGGCCGGTTAAATTGGCGGTGATTAACGGTAACAATCAGCAACAAATGCGTGGTACTGCCCGCATTGATGGTGATGTGGATACGGCAAGCAGCCTGCGGGACATGATCGGCAATGGTTATATGGTCATTACCATTACGCCAACAGAAGGTGAGCGCTATCAAGGTATCGTGGCGCTGGAAGGTGAAACGCTGGAGGAGTGTCTGGGAGCCTATTTCAAACAGTCCGAACAGTTGCCTACCCGCCTGTTTATCCGCACGGGCATGCAGGATGGAAAAGTGGCAGCCGGAGGCATGTTATTGCAGGTATTACCGAGTGAGCAAGGCGGTAATGAAGAGCTGCTGGAACATCTGGTGCAACTAACTGCAACCATTAAGGGAGAAGAGTTGTTTACACTGGGTGTAGAAGAGATCCTGCATCGTCTTTATCATGAAGAAGACGTGACACTCTATGAACCCCAGCAGGTAGCATTCCGTTGTACTTGTTCCAGACAGCGTTGCATTGATACCCTCATGACGCTGCCGGAGGCTGATCTACAGGAAATTTTGCATAGTGATGGCAAGATTGATATGGGTTGTGAGTTCTGCGGCAAGCATTATGTTTTTGATGAGAATGATGTCAGCGCAATACAAGCGACGAAAACAGCACAGTTGCACTAACTTTATGTAATTGCAGGTTTTGGCGGTTGCACCTTTTCCCTGTTTCTTCCTGTTCCGCCATGTGCAGGACTCTTTTTAGGGCGTAATTAACGCCCTTTTTACTATGAATCCTCCTTCCATTTCGTGCCCTGTGTCTCATAAAAGTCCAAAAAAAATAATGTAATTCCAATTTTTTGATAGCAATCGCTGTTAATTAGTCATAATTATTTATTATCCCGCGCAGAGACAGGTATAAGGTATAACTGACCAGGAGCAACAAATGAGCGTTACAGGTATTACTGAGCAGGAACTTGCGGTTTATGGTATTCGTGATGCAGGTGAAATCATTTATAACCCAAGTTATGAATTGTTATTCTCTGAAGAAACTCAATCCTCTCTTCAAGGGTATGAGTGTGGCACATTAACTGGCCTTGGCGCTGTTGCAGTAGATACTGGTATTTTCACGGGGCGTTCTCCAAAAGATAAATACATTGTCCGCGATGATGTGACACGCGATACCGTATGGTGGGCAGATCAGGGAAAAGGCAAGAACGATAACAAACCGCTCAGTCAGGAAACTTGGTCTCATCTTAAGGGATTGGTTACTCAGCAACTTTCAGGCAAACGTTTGTTTATCGTGGATGCCTTCTGCGGAGCCAATGCGGATACCCGCTTGAAAGTGCGTTTTATCACAGAAGTGGCTTGGCAGGCTCATTTTGTGAAAAACATGTTTATCCGCCCATCGGATGAAGAATTGGTTGGCTTCACGCCGGATTTCATTGTGATGAACGGTGCAAAATGCACGAACCCACAATGGAAAGAACAGGGTCTGAATTCTGAAAACTTTGTTGCTTTTAACCTGACAGAACGGATGCAATTAATTGGCGGTACCTGGTACGGCGGCGAAATGAAAAAAGGGATGTTCTCCATCATGAACTACCTGCTGCCACTGAAAGGCATTGCTTCCATGCACTGTTCCGCCAACGTGGGCGAGAAAGGGGACGTTGCGGTCTTCTTCGGCCTTTCGGGGACGGGTAAAACCACACTTTCTACAGATCCGAAGCGTAAATTGATTGGTGATGACGAACATGGCTGGGATGATGACGGCGTGTTTAACTTCGAAGGGGGTTGTTACGCGAAGACCATCAACCTGTCGAAAGAAGCTGAGCCGGATATTTATCACGCCATTCGCCGTGATGCGTTGCTGGAAAATGTCACCGTACTGGCCGATGGCAGCGTTGACTTCAATGATGGCTCCAAAACAGAAAATACCCGCGTTTCTTATCCTATCTACCACATTGAAAACATCGTTAAGCCAATATCAAAAGCAGGTCACGCCACTAAAGTGATTTTCCTGACGGCAGATGCTTTCGGTGTATTGCCTCCGGTATCCAGACTGACGCCAGAGCAAACGCAGTATCATTTCTTGTCTGGCTTTACGGCAAAACTGGCGGGAACCGAGCGCGGCGTAACAGAACCCACCCCGACTTTCTCAGCGTGTTTTGGCGCGGCATTCCTGTCACTGCACCCGACACAATATGCGGAAGTTCTGGTTAAACGCATGCAGGCATCCGGTGCGAAAGCCTATCTGGTCAACACAGGTTGGAATGGTACGGGTAAACGTATTTCCATCAAAGATACCCGTGCGATTATCGATGCTATCCTCAATGGTGATATTGAAGATACAGATACCATCCAATTGCCGATTTTTGATTTGGCTGTTCCGACGACATTGCCGGGTGTTGATACGGGCATCTTAGATCCTCGCAACACATACGCGGATAAAGCCGAATGGGAGCTGAAAGCAAAAGATTTGGCGCAACGCTTTACCGATAATTTCGATAAATACACGGATACGGCTGCGGGAGCGGCATTGGTGAAAGCCGGCCCTAAACTGTAATACCGCTTTAAAGAATGCTAAAAAACCCTGTCTGATCAGACAGGGTTTTTTTTTGCCATCGCCGATGTGTTTAATGGGATGGCAGGTCGAAAATCAAAATCTCACTTTCTTGGTTTGCGCTGATTTGAAGGTGGGATTCATCCCAAATGGCAATACCGTCACTGGTGGTGGCAAGGGTTCCATTAATCACGATTTCGCCTTTCACAACCTGAACCCAGATATTGCGTGATTTTTCAATAACGTATTCACTGTGTTCGTCACGCCTTAATACCCAGCGCCATAATGTCATATCCTGAAAAACTTTTAACGAACCTGCGCGGGCATCGGGAGAAAGGATTAATTGGCGGCTTTCGAAAGTATCAAAACGGCGTTGTTCATAACGTGGAGCCAGACCGGTTTTTTCTGGCATGATCCAGATTTGGTAAAGGTGCAACGAGCTATCATGATGTGGGTTATATTCGGAATGACGAATGCCGGTGCCGGCGCTCATGATCTGAAATTCTCCAGCGGAGATTTGCCCCTTATTCCCCATGCTGTCTTGATGCTCTACGGTTCCGGACAATACATAGGTCAATATTTCCATATCCTTGTGCGGGTGCATGCCGAACCCCTGAGCCGCATCAATCACATCTTCATTGATAACCCTGAGTACAGAAAAGCCCATGAAATTGGCATCATAATAGTTGGCAAATGAAAACGTGTGCCAACTGTCCAGCCAACCGTGGTTGGCATGACCCCGCTCTAAGGCTCGACGTAAGAAGATCATTTCAAAATCCCTCAATGTTTTTTTGTAGTTTAGCCAAGGAAGTGAAATATAAAAGATTGTAAATTTAACCGTGGAGTTCAAAACATTTGAACAAAAAACAGGTGAGTAAGAAATAAGGCGATAGCAGGCAAAAAAAAAAAGCCAGCATCAAGCTGGCCTATAAAATAAACACTGGAAGCAATGTGAGCAATGTCGTACTTTCACATGAACCCTGAAGGTGGTGCACTGAAAGTGTTAATAATGATAATGGTTCTCAATATCATTTGTAAAGTGTTTTTTTAATCAATATTTGATGTTTTTTTAAGAAACAGATTAATTAACCCCCAATTCCATCTGATAGAGATATTGCGTACCGGTATCGTGAAATTGATAAGGTGCCAATTGATAGCCCCTTAACCACAACAAAAACCAACCGTCATGGCTATCCGGGCATAGCCCCGCAAATCGGAATCCACCCTGCTTGAGCGGTGAACACCATTTCAGGGATGCTTCACACGCAGGCAGTTTCAAATAAATGAGCTGTCCGGTTGGAAAATCAATGACCTCTGACAAAAAATCCGACGAAATATCGTACAGCGTAATATCCAGCCGTCGCCCGGTTTTTTTGATGGTAAATGGTGCAGAGCCAGAAGAACGACGACATATCTGCTGCTCATTTGATGCGGATTCACCAACATGCTGGCTTATCTGACCAATCCAGCTTTGCCAAGACTGCGGCCAGTTCAGTTTAGGCAACGGTAACGACTTAAGCGGCAAAATCCCTTGCACAATACTTTCAGGTTCCGGCAGCCCGAATGGGGAATCGACATAATCCAGCATCAGGGCGGTAGAATAAAAGCCTAAATTTCGGGCAATAAACTGACTTTTAGGATGTGAACAAACCTGCTTTATCGTCAATAAATTATAGTCTTGCTCTTTGGCATAATGACACAGATGACCCCCAAGGGACTTCGCCACGCCGAAGCCCTGAAAATTGGGGTCCACGGCAATAAGCGCCAATTCCGCATAATGTTGTTGCACCGTATCTTTAACCAATGAAGCATGGCCAATGAGCTGTCCTTGATGGAATGCCAAAGCCGAATACCATTGCCCAGTGACTTGATAACCATCAATCAACCTTGGTAGATAGATATCAGGATAGACATACGAATCACCATAGACTTCACGGAACAACTGGCTGATCCTTTTGTCATCACCCGGCTGGTAGCTTCGAATCTGAATAGCTGAAGAAGAGATTGTCATCGATTTCAACCTTAATTATAGCTACGCAGATCCACAACTCGTTGCAATTTGCCTGAACGTGGATGCGTATACATGCCATCAATGTTGGTTTGAAAGATTTCCAACATATTTTGAACCATGCATTCTTTGCCCAGATTAGGAAAAGCAGTCAGTACCGTATGGCGTATTTTATCGAGATCGACTGTTTGCTGGCTTGCCACTAACAACCTGATTTTGTCTTTCCCTGCCTGCTGTGATAACTCTAATTGCCAGGCCAGAAGTTCCGAGTGCTGCGTGAGTTGGCTCGCCAAATCGTCAGGGAATAATGAAAGCGTACCAACCCGGATACGGTAGCCCAGATTAGCGCGCCCTTGCAGGGCGAATTTACGTCCAGCCTGATCGGATTCGCTCCAGCACGCCAGATCGCCAGTAGGATAGCGAATTATCGGCATAAGCTGGCGTTGCAGGTTGGTAACAACCAATAAGCCCTTGCGCCCCTGCGTTGTGATTGGCTCGTGAGTGACTTCATCCAAGATCTCAATAATCGTGTCGTTATCAAATACTCGGTGTTCACCCTGCCTGCATTCGGTATCAGCAAAGCCTATCAAGCCGGCATCCACGCTGGCACAGCCGATCGAGCCCAAACGAGCGTGAGGAAATACCTGCTGTATAATGGCGGACTGGGAATCAAACAGACTTTCCCCGCCATAAAGAATGGTCTCCACCATTGGCAACGTTTGTCCGGTATCTTTCAGATAGTGGGCAAAGCGGATTAATTGCACTGGCACACCCGCCAATACATTGATGTTGTGGTGCCGAATATTATTGACCAGCAGCTCGTCTTCCACTTTGCAGGTGAAAGGAAACTCCAGAATCGGAAAAGGCACATTCGACAGTGCGCCATGAATGAAGATAAAACTGGTATAAAGGTCGCCGGCAAAAAATAGATTTGCTACCCGATCACCTTGTTTCAATTGATGGGCAATCCCTTGGCCAAAGCTGCCAATAAACGCTTTCCACTCTTGCTGGCTGAAAACGGACAGCCGCCCGTCGCTGGTGGAACCGCCGGTTTTATAGACATGGCCACCTTCCAATGGGGCAGTTAAAACCGGCCACGTTTGCAATTCGCTGGAATGTGCCCAGTAATGACCGGGCTCAACGAGGGGTAAATCTTCCAACGTCCAATTCTGCGGAATGGATTTGTAGAGATCCTTATAATAAGCAGAATGCTCGCGCGCATGATGGAACAAATCAATTAATGTCGTTCTGGTCATCATCTTAATTTCACTCAATTAATATTTACGCAAATCAATGAACAAAGGGGTTTTTCCGCTGTGTGAATTGCGGCGAAAATCAGCGGCTGAAGTAGAAATAACATGCAGGCCCAGCAAGCGACCTTCAACAACTTCGGCGAGTTTATCGTCTTGCAATAAGTGCTGGCGGACAGCGTCCGGATCAGCGTGATCAACCAACAATTGCACGCAATCAACACCGTGATCGTCATGATCGATAATCCACTGTACCGGTAACTTTAGCTGCTCAGAAAAATCGGCCAGATTGACAAAAATGCTGCCTATACGTAACAGAGATCCATGACGTCCCTTAAGGCGGAAGCGGGGTGCCGACAGGCCGCAAGAACAAGGCTCATCTATCCAATGGCCGAGATCGCCCAAATCGTAGCGTTGAACCGGCTGGGCTTTGCGATGCAAAGAAGTAAAGATCAGGCGGCCTGTTTCACCCTCAGCCACGGTTTGATCGTTTTCAATATTGAGAATTTCCAGCCATTGGGTATCGGCCATTAAATGGAAAACACCATCCTCACTGGCAGCACATGCATGGCCTACTGGGCCTGCATCCACCGAACCGTAGATCGTTGAGCGAATCAAAGAAATGCCAAAGCCGGTCAGGAAAGTTCGCTGGTTCATATTCAGGTGTTCACCACCCAAAAACAGCTTACGGATGCCACCGTACTCACGCAGTTTGGCTTCTTCATTCAGGAATAGGCGATGCAATGTACTTGGCATGCCCACCAATGTATTAATGCGCTGGTTGACGATGATGTCGGCAATTTCACTGAAATCATTGTCGGCTGGCCCGCCCATTGGATATTGGGCAACATTCAATTTATCCAGAATGGTGAAAAAGCTCATCATTCCGCCATACAGTTTTCCGCCGTACAGCAGGTTCATGACCCGATCCGTTGAAGGTTCAAGCCCCGATGAGAACACACCATCGGCTGCTGCCTGCATTTGTCGGTGATAATCCTGATAGCTATAGGCTGCGAGCTTGGGTGTGCCACTGCTGCCGCCACTGCGGAAAAACAGGCGGGATTTTTCATTTGGAACCAAGGCCTGAAAATCCGTCTTATTCATCACAGGAAGATTTTCCAATCCCTGTGGTCGGGCTGGCGGAACATCAAGGTGAGCGCAACCCGTCATTAAGTCGGGAGCAAGACTGACAGAAACTCGCTTGGCCAGACGTGCCAGCGCATAAACACCATCATGTGGCTCACCACTATAACCGCCATGCATTTGGCCTGCCGGGGAAATGCGGCTGACACCCGCAGCGAACAGGGCATGACTCATTTCGACGATATCGTCCTGATGGGTCATCAAGGCGCAGCTTTGCAGATGGTTGCGCCAAGGTTGCAAAATGGCACACAAACGCTGACGGGGTGCCGGGCGCACCTGCAATGTACGGAAAAGCGGGGAAGCGGCCAGTTCTTCTTCATGTCGCCATATTACCCGCCATCCCTCAGCTTGCCAGACTTCACCTTGTACCTGAGTAAAAGCAAAATCGAGCTGCTGGAAAGCCGTTTGAGTCGTAATTTCTGCGGCTTCCTGAACATCCGGTTTGAGTGCCGGATGCAATCCAGCGCGGCGTTGCAATGCTGCGGCCATACGTTGCCCGATATGTTGCAGTACTTCTGGATCTTCACTATCGACCAGCAAACATTGCGGGCTGGAACAAGCTTGTTGATCATACAGACAAACATCATCAGCCAAGGCATCCAACTGGGCATCATCGATAGTGTTGGGGTTTAACCAGCCAAAACTGATGCGATGGCCCCAATCTATCCAGCGGCAACCCGATGGCAATTGAGCGCGGATAGACTCCAGCGCGGCATTGCTGCCCCAAGCAGAAACGGCATCAGCCTGGCTCATCAACTCGGCCAGTTGTGTAACAGGCAAGGCTAATACCGCTACCCGATCAGCTAAATTGCCGGAAATATCGTGGGCCAAAAATGCTTCCAGAAGTTGCGCACTAAATCCATTATCGCTGCTGCTGGGGCGCAGCCAGTTGATATTGCCGACCAACAGACTTTCTATCACTGCCATAAAAGGCAGCAATTCTGCGTTGGAAGGGGTAATGTGGACGACTAACCCTAAAGGTTTCCACGTTTCATATCGATTCTGGTCATAATCGAATCGGCGCAGAGAAAAGGCATTTTGGCCCAGCTCCCGCTCCAGTTTAGCTTCCAGTGCTTCACGTTGGCAGAATGCGCTGAGCGCTTCGCGGGCTTTTGCATCCAACAACGGATGAAAATCCAGATTGGACAGATAATCGGCAAAACCCTGTGCACAATCCAGCACCTGCTCGGCTGTATGGGGACGAGCCAACAATGCTGGCAGTTGCTCACGTAATTTTGCGATTCTTTGCTCTACGGACAATTGTTCTATGGAAACAGTATTTGTGGAAGACATATCAAGATCTCTTAATCAATTCTGAAGCGGCAATCGCACAACTACGGCCTTTGCTGGTGCCGGCACGGCCAAGCAACTCAAACCAATCCGTATTCAGTTCACAGCCGCAGCTTTCAGCGGGATGCATCACTGCCAGATCGCTCGTGACAATGCTGTGAGCCGGGCAGGAGGTGATAAAAGGCGAAGTAAAATGCAAAAAGCCCGGTTGCCCATAAGGCTGGCGCGATAAATCGGCGGTGTGGCGTGCATAAGCCCGTGCATAAACAGGCACGTGAAAATTATGGTGAGAGCATTCCACATAAGGCACGGGATGTTCTACTGAGCCGTAACCATCACGGCAGCGAATATCAGGGATACCCAATTGCTCTGTCAGGCGTTGATACAGTTCTTTTTTGGGAATGGATTTATCGGCGTGTGTCTTCCAACCTCCGCCGAGAAAAACCAGTGATTCTGGGTGCAATTTCAGTGCAGGCAGCCCCATTTGCTCCATTCTTTGCAGGGTAAACCACAAAAAGGCCGGGAAACCGAAAATACGTACGGGTAACCCTTCCTGCGCAAATTGCTGGAGCGCGGTAATCGTACCGAAAGGATCAAATTCGTTGCCTTGCCCATTATGACGCAAAGCATAGTAAGCCCGATTGACGGGGGCATATTTGCAGAGGAACTGATCGGTGTAGGCTGTTCCGAGCGTGACAGCACCGGCAGGCTCATAACTGAGCAACAAATAATTGCACGGTTGATCCGGTATATTCCAGCCATAATAGTCGAAAATGCAGTCCACCATATATTGGGCTGCGGTAATACTTTCAGAGTCGTAGCGCATGCGGCTTTTCTGGCCGGTTGTTCCGGACGACGTCAATTCCAGGGCATCTTTTGCACTGTCACTGAGGATCAGATTGCGCTTGAAGTAATTGGCAAATAAAAGCGGCAGGCTTGACCAATCATCCACTTCCATTATTGTCTGCTTATCCAACCCATGTTCCATTAACCACTGCTCATAACCAGGGGTATGTTCACAGTGGTACAGCGTCAGTTCACGCATGGCGGCATCAAATAATGCATCATATTCGGCACAAGCACGGTAAGGATGTGCGATGGAACACAGTGCTTTGACGTGAGGTAAATTTTGCATATTAATACTCATTATTAAGTAACAACTATGTCAAATTCTTATTTAAAATAAATTTAATTAGTTTGTTTGTGCGTATAGGGGTGTAATAAGTTTTAACAAGATTTATTTATTATTATGGCTAATAAACAAATGACTTATTTACACTTAATTTTTGAGCATTGTTGGAGGATGATGTTGGCATTACTGACAGTAATTAAGGCTGTAATTTAATACATTTGCCATATTTCGATATTTGATATCGAATTTTTCTATTTTTGTAGTCAATGTCAGTTTGGTATTTGCGGTGCGCATTATTCCAAACCGCATGGTAACAATCAAATCATTTTGCTAATGTTTTGTGCGGAATAAGGAGATTATGAGTATCATTTTTTAATATATATTTTTATTATTTATTATGTCAGGGAAGGTATGGATTACCTTTTTGTTTTTACAGAAGAAATTAGCGTTAAATTAATAACCTATGGTTAATGTAAATCAATAAAATCTTATTGTTGGCGTTTTTTTATTTATTTGTATTAATCAGGTTATAAAATTAAAACTTGGTTGTTAGATAAATGAATTTATTATTGATGTATGTTAAAAGCTATAAATCATATGGAAATAAAAAATAAGTAATATCTATAACTATCAGCCTAAATAGTGAAATTAATATAATTCAGCCCTAAAAAGCTAGATTAAACTGTATTTCAACTACATCAGAATGCATAAATTTTTTATTTATGGGAAAAGTCAATAAACCAAAACCTAAGTCACATATCAGAAACATTTAATGGGCAATCTATTTACATTAATTTTGGGTGATATTATGTTTAAATCCATTTTAGGAGGGATAATTAAAAATCAACATCCAAACAGGAGGATTTATGGATTATCAACCACTGGTGTAAATTAACAGGCATAAGTTAATTAGGCAGCTTATCCTGTTTACTTTAGCAACTTGGGGAATTGTTATGTTGAAATATATTGGTATAGCAGCTAATGAATTTGATACTTATCTTGATTATGCTTTCTTGAGCATAGTTGCTATCTATCTTTATAACGCCACCCCTGTAGAAATGGGCGGGCTTGGAGCCTGTTTTGCCTTGCCATTTTTATTTTCCAGCCATTTTTTTGGTAAGTTGTTTGATAAAGGCAACATTCATCAATGGAGAACCCTTCTTTTTACAATAAATACCATCACCACGCCATTGTTGTTTCTGACAGGAAATATTTATGGCTTGTTCGCAATCGCTTTCATAAAAACCGGGTCAAGATGCGGTTTGAGTATTTCTAATATCAAGCTTAATAAAAATGATGATGACTCAAAAAGGTTTTTTGAAATTTATGGCTATTT
The DNA here is from genome assembly GCF_033949405.1 of Xenorhabdus santafensis. Lineage (NCBI taxonomy): Bacteria > Pseudomonadati > Pseudomonadota > Gammaproteobacteria > Enterobacterales > Morganellaceae > Xenorhabdus > Xenorhabdus santafensis. The sequence goes on from NZ_VCDN01000027.1 coordinate 43,040, forward strand.
GATTAATATCAGCAGGGTATTAGTCCCTCTGGCAGTGGTATATCTCTATAATTTAATAGGGGTTTGGACTATCATCATTTTTTCATCGGCCCTGAACCTCCTCAGTATCTTAACCTCACAGATAGATCTCAGGTTGCAGGATGGCATGCATGCTCAGGGTGCTGATGCTTCTGGAAAATCGGGAACCAAATACTCGTTCTTTAATGAAATGAGAGCGAGCAAAGATCTTTTTTATCTGGTGGCTGGATACACGATTGCTAATTTTGCCTTCTACCTGAGTAATGACATGCTAGGGCTGTTTTTTAAATATGCCGGTGAGAGCGAAAACAGCATCGGCATAATTATATCATTACTTGGCGTGGGGGGCATTATTGGCACAAAGCTGGCGTCCTTATTAAATAAAAAGCTACGCCCAGTCATTATATTAATGGCTTCAATGCTGATTAACTCAATTGCATTTTTTATATTCGGATTCCTGAATCCCGACTTGATAGCTGTTTATGTGTTCTATTTTGGCATAATTCTGATAGGGATATCGTCTGGCGTTACTTTTTTTGCCATAAGGCTTGGTGTCCGGGAAATTATTGGATATCAAAATGTAGGAAAAGCAACAGGGACGATTCAGTTACTGTCTTCAGTGGTCGCTATACTGATGCCAATGATAGGCGGCTATATTGCCAGCCTGTACTCTCTGGATGTGACTTTTAAACTGACCAGCATTAGTTTGTTTGTTCTATTGATGGCATTTTTCTATGTATTTTATTTCTCTAAACAAAGGCGTGAATATTATGCAAGATCCGCAAAAAATGAGTGAAATTAATGCGATTGTGGAAATGAACGTCAGTAGCCATACAGAGGATAATATTACCTTTATAGGAGTGGTTCCGTTGTTAAACAACGATGTGAAATTTCCGGCACTCTTGGCAGGTTAATCCTGAATGACTTTGTTATGCCTTATTGTGGCTCATTTGTTTATGGCAACCTATCGCCAGATATGTGCCTTGAGATTGAACACGGCATGAAGCCTTTGGTCGATCGTGAAAGTATTAAGCTCTCTTTGCCGGAGCGGCAACACGCGACCATGCTGAGGAATTTTTCCCGGTTCATACATTCACCAGATTCTGAAACTCTGAAATCGCTACAGACTGAGTGTAAAAGAACAATGCGCTTATCCGGTTTTGTAAAAGCGTTGTCTCAAGGGTAACGTTATTTTCAACATACTTCTCAGCGTGCAGACAGATGGTGTTAGTCCTCACTAACTCCATCTGTCAAAGTGAGCATCCCGCGGCTTTATTTTTGCTTCTCAGACGCCAATGCTTGTGCGCAAGCCCATGCCGAACTCCAGGCCCATTGGAAGTTATAACCACCGAGCCAGCCGGTAACATCAACCACTTCACCAATAAAATACAACCCCTTCACTTTATGCGCTTCCATTGTCTTGGAAGATAGCTCATTGGTATTCACTCCACCCAGAGTTACTTCTGCTGTGCGGTAGCCTTCGGTGCCATTTGGTTGTACCTGCCAACATTGCAGGGTGGTGATCAGCTCTTTTTGCTGGGCAGAGTTCAATTGCTTGAGCGATATTTCCGGTAATTGCCCGAGAGATTGCAAACATTCAATTAAACGTTTCGGCAATAGTTTTGCCAGCGTGTTTTTCAAGCTCTGATTTGGATGAGAACTCCGCTCTTGTTCCAGAAAGCCCTCCAAATCTGCATCAGGAAGTAAGTTAATACTCACATATTCTCCGGGCTGCCAATAGCTGGAGATCTGCAAAACGGCTGGGCCAGAAAGGCCACGGTGGGTAAACAGGATATTTTCCCTGAATACAGTGCCATCTTTTGCTGTGACAACAGAAGGAACGGCAACACCGGAAAGGACTTGTAGCTGCTCCAGTAGCGGTTTATGCAGGGTAAAAGGAACGAGTGCCGCACGCGTCGGCAGGATATTAAGCCCAAATTGTTCTGCGATGCGATAACCAAGGGGAGAAGCTCCTAAGCCCGGCATGGATAACCCACCGGATGCCACTACCAGTGAGTGTGTGCTTACTTCTTTTCCTGCTGCGGTAATGACAAAGCCTGTCTCTTTCTTTTCAACATGCGTGACTTCATTGCGCAATCGAATCGTCACCTGTCCTTTTTCGCACTCTTTCAACAACAGATCCAAAATTTGTTGTGCCGAATCGTCACAGAAAAGCTGCCCCAACGTCTTTTCGTGATAAGGAATATTATGGCGCTGCACCAGATCGATAAAATCCCACTGTGTATAGCGAGCAAGTGCTGACTTACAAAAATGAGGATTGGCAGAAAGATAAGCCGCGGGTTCGGTATACATATTGGTGAAATTGCAGCGCCCGCCACCGGACATCAAAATCTTGCGGCCCGCTTTTTTGCCATTATCCAATACCAGAGCGTTTAACCCCGCTTGCCCCGCCTGAGCCGCACAAAACAGACCGGCAGCGCCAGCACCGATAATAATTACATCAAATTTTTCCATTAATTAGTCTCTTTTAGCCGAGTTTTTTGTAGGAAATGACTGCATAGTGGGGGCAGCGTTCACGAACTACGGAGAAAAATGCATACTTAGTTTAACTTTTCACACTGAAAAGTAATTTTTCATTAAAAAAATATCAAAACATCAAAAGAAGATAATCAATTGATATTATTGACAAATGCAAATATTTTGCTGACCGCATATTGTCATTAAATCAAAAAAAGGTCATATTTCTCTTTTCCCGCTAACGTTTGTCACTGATAATGCGCGCGTTCATGTCCTACTAACTGGCTTAACGTTTATGCTACATCTGTTTACTGGCCTGGAATTTTATACCGGCCTTATGTTAGTACTTGCTCTGTTGTTCGTGCTTTTCTATGAAGCCATCAATGGGTTTCATGATACCGCAAACGCAGTAGCAACTGTTATCTATACCCGGGCGATGCGCTCGCAGCTTGCCGTTGTTATGGCTGGCGTTTTTAACTTTTTGGGTGTTCTCCTTGGTGGATTGAGTGTCGCTTACGCGATTGTGCATCTGTTGCCTACGGATCTTCTGCTGAATGTCAGTTCCTCTCACGGGTTAGCTATGGTCTTTTCCATGCTGCTGGCGGCAATTATCTGGAATTTAGGCACATGGTATTTCGGCATTCCAGCATCCAGCTCCCATACGTTGATTGGTTCAATTATCGGTATTGGCCTGACCAATGCGATAGTAACCAGCTCTTCTGTGGTGGATGCGCTGAATATTCCGAAGATGATACAGATTTTCATGTCCTTGATCCTGTCTCCTCTGGTTGGTCTGGTGATTGCCGGAGCGATGGTATTTTTGTTGCGTCGTTATTGGAGCAGCACAAAGAAACGTCGTCGCATTCACATGACACCTGCTGAGCGTGAAAAACAGGATGGTAAACGTAAACCTCCATTCTGGACACGTACAGCGCTGATCCTTTCCGCTGTTGGGGTGAGTTTCTCCCACGGTGCAAACGACGGCCAGAAAGGTATTGGTCTGATCATGTTGGTTCTGATTGGTGTCGCGCCTGCGGGCTTCGTCGTCAACATGAATTCAACCAGCTATGATATTGCCCGTACCCGAGATGCCATTGTTCATTTGAAACAGTATTATGCTCAGAATGCTCCCGCGCTGGCTCATGCAATTGAATTGAACCCAGCGGCTCCTGGAGTGGAGAATCAATTGGATATGGAATTCCATTGTGATAGTTCACGTGCTGAGCAGGTTTTGAATAGCGCTGAATCCATGCTGGGAAATATCCAGAATTACAGCGAGTTGACGCCAGATCAACGTAACAGCATGCGTCGTATGCTGATGTGCATCACAGATACAGCAAGTGCCGTGGCTAAGTTGCCGGAAACCAGCCTTGAAAACTCCCGTTTCCTGAATACGCTGCGTAAAGATCTATTGAATACGGTGGAATATGCGCCGTTGTGGATCATTGTTGCGGTGGCATTCGCTTTATCTTTGGGAACGATGGTGGGTTGGAAGCGTGTAGCTGTCACCATCGGTGAGAAGATTGGCAAAAAAGGCATGACTTATGCCCAAGGTGTTTCTGCTCAGGTTACTGCGGCGGTTTCCATTGGTGTTGCCAGTTACACGGGGATGCCCGTGTCTACAACGCAGGTACTCTCTTCTGCGGTTGCAGGTACAATGCTGGTTGATGGCGGTGGTGTTCAAAGCAAGACCATCAAAAACATCATGCTGGCGTGGGTACTGACGCTGCCTATTTCTATCGGATTGTCAGGCCTGCTGTACTGGTTTGCCCTGAAATTGATCTAATAACGTAATAAAAAAGGGTTGGTTATTGCATGATTGCAAGCCAACCCTTTTGTATTTTCATTTGCCTTCTTTCCACGTTAACTTCCTGGATTATCAACATATTCTGTCAGTCTGTTTGTTTAAATGACATTGACGATAAGAGACAGCACAACGACTCCACATAATATTCCCGTCAATATAAATTGCCTCCTTAACCTTTCGCACTGAGAAACGACATCGGGATCGTGATGATTGATATAACTTTGTGAATTGATATAGCGCACTAACCGAATTTGTTTGCTGAATTGACCACTGGCCGTGAAAAAACCGTTGCCACCAACGGATTGATACAACATGGGATCAGACTGGCGTAAAAGTGACAGGAGCACTCGGAGTGAAGAGAAGTAGCGTAGCATGTTCACAATGCAGATGAGGCCAATGGCCCAAAAGAATGCCATAGTATTAAACATACTTCCTATATGAATACATCCCGTTTGTAAGGCAATAGTCATTTGTCATGAAGAGTAACCTCGTCATAAATAGTCACTTTTTCATGACTACTGTTGTCTCAGCAACCTTTCTGCATTCACCCTTTATCGTTGAAGGTTAATAGGTAACAGTGAAATGCCATCAATGGGGCCTGACACTGGCGTAATTATTCTCCTAGTTGTGGCGGTTGCAACCGCCGCCAAGAAGTGTGTACCCTTCATCTTTCAAGTTGTCTCTTTGTTGGCTGTGCCCATTCACCCCTGTCACCGTTTTTATAAACATACGGTTCTCTATGTTCCTCGGGATGAATTCCCTTGTCGCCGCGATGCAACTCGAAATCCATTGGGTATAAATCAATTGGAAAAATTCCTATTTGAATAGTCACTATATTAAATATTAGGCAGAAATACAGCGTCCTGCGTATTTATGTTCAAGTGAAAATTGGCGCGTCATTTAGGCTTTGTTCAGTTAAACCGCGTAATAAATTTTGTCGGTGACATGAGGAATTTCAACCGGTTAAAGAAGTAAAACAATAAGTTGTGATCAAAACAACACTCAAGAGAGTGCTTGAGACGTTATAGTATAAATATCAAATCATGGCGTTTAATGTTGCCAGTCTATTTTAATCGACGTTATGGAAGGAGTTCTTATGGCTTACAAACATATTCTTGTTGCGGTTGATTTATCCCCAGAAAGTCGGATATTGGTGGAAAAAGCTGTCTCAATGGCTAAACCGTACAACGCCAAAGTTTCCCTGATCCATGTTGATGTTAACTACTCAGATCTTTATACCGGCCTGATTGACGTTAATCTTGGTGATATGCAGGAACGTATCGCGGATGAGACCCGTAACTCTTTGAAAGAGTTGTCTGCCAGCGCAGGTTATCCTGTTCAAGAAACGTTAAGTGGTAGTGGTGATTTAGCTCAAGTTCTTGTTGATGCCATCAAGCAATACGATATGGATTTAGTCGTATGTGGTCACCATCAAGATTTTTGGAGCAAGTTGATGTCTTCAGCCCGCCAGCTTATTAACACCGTTCATGTTGATATGTTGATCGTCCCTTTACGTGATGAAGAATGATACGACGAAGAATAATCTTCGGTTGATTATTTATTCTATAAAATCGCCTGCTTATGCAGGTGATTTTTTTGCCTGTAACAAAGATGATGAAACTGACTTAGAAATTGTCAAAACTATTTTTGAGAAAATTAATAAAAAATAGTTGTTGAAATTTAAGCATAAAATAGTGATATATTCAGAAAGCAAACCGTAATCACCTCACATTTTCGATAAAAAAATAATATGAAAATAGTCGAGGGTCATCACATCTGTATGACAGAAGGAAGCTTTAAATGAATGTTTCATCATCTTTAGTCTCGTTTCTAGATTCAATCCAATATCATCATCCACATCAACCAGAATACTTACAGGCAGTGCGTGAAGTATTTACTTCTCTCTGGCCTTTTCTTGAGCAAAATCCGCAATATCGTGAGCAAGGATTGTTGGAACGCTTGGTTGAGCCGGAACGAGTGATTCAATTTCGGGTCTGTTGGGTTGATGATCAAGGCAAGGTACAAGTTAACCGCGCATGGCGGGTACAATTCAGTTCGGCCATTGGGCCATTTAAAGGGGGAATGCGTTTTCACCCTTCTGTAAATCTTTCTATCCTGAAATTCTTGGGCTTTGAGCAGACATTGAAAAATGCGTTGACTACGTTGCCAATGGGAGGCGCGAAAGGCGGCTCTGACTTCGATCCCAAAGGCAAAAGCCACGGGGAAGTCATGCGGTTCTGTCAGGCTTTGATGACTGAGCTTTACCGCCATTTGGGGTCAGATACGGATGTACCGGCGGGTGATATTGGCGTGGGAGGGCGTGAAGTTGGTTTTATGGCGGGCATGATGAAAAAACTGTCCAACGATACATCATGTGTTTTCACGGGAAAGGGGCTTTCTTTTGGTGGCAGCTTAATTCGCCCTGAAGCGACCGGATATGGGCTGGTTTATTTCACCCATGAAATGCTTAAACGTCATGGCATGGGGCTTGAAGGAATGCGAGTTTCAGTATCTGGTGCAGGAAACGTCGCCCAATATACCATCGAAAAATGCATGGAACTCGGCGCGAAGGTGATTACAGCATCAGACTCTGGCGGTACTGTATTGGATGAAGACGGCTTCACGCCGGAAAAACTTGCCCATCTTGAAGAGATTAAAAACCAGCGTTACGGGCGAGTGGAAGAATATGCCAAAGAGCGCGGTTTAACTTTCCTCAAGGATCAAAGCCCGTGGGAAATTCCGGTTGATATCGCCCTGCCTTGCGCGACTCAGAATGAGTTGGATTTGGAAGCTGCGAAAATACTCATTAAAAACGGGGTGAAAGCTGTTGCCGAAGGTGCCAACATGCCGGCAACCATTGCTGCTACGGATGCATTCGTCGAAGCGGGCGTTTTGTTTGCGCCGGGTAAAGCGGCTAATGCGGGAGGCGTGGCAACATCTGGTCTGGAGATGGCGCAAAACGCAGCGCGCCTGAGCTGGAAAGCGGAAAAAGTGGATATTCGCCTGCATCACATTATGCTCGATATCCACCACGCTTGCGTAGAATATGGCGGAGAGGGCAAACAGATCAATTACGTGCAAGGTGCAAACATCGCAGGCTTTGTTAAAGTCGCCGATGCGATGTTATCGCAGGGTGTTGTGTAATTCGGTTTATCAGAAGTCCGAAATAGGCATAGCAAAATGCTATGCTTATTTACACAAAGACATATTCTTAACCTGTTTTTGAGTTAAAAGATATTTAAATAATAATATAGAAAAATACATACAAAATGGGCTGAATCAAATAAAACAAGAGCTTTTTGTCTAGTTAATAAATTGGTGTAATCAATTATAGATTAAAGTCCACCAAATACAGAAATACCCATGAAAATCAATGAAAAAATAAATATCTTTATTCAGGATGGAATATTTTCATTACCCACGAGAATACCTACCCCACATGTTGAAGAATTGGTCAGGATGATAAGGTGCAGCAGGAGGTTTCACCTTATTTTTCTTTAATTTTCTAATTATAGTTTCACTGATTTTAAATTCATTATCTAACCACATTAAACCGTAAGCAACCGCTACACCAACCACAAAAACACCGGAAGCTACAGCAGTAGCACTAATAGCCGTGGTAAAATGGCCGAAGTCATATTCGTCCTTAAACATTAACTCAACAGATCTATATGCAGCCTGCAGCCGAAAAACAATGCCAAACTTTATAAAGTAGCTCGGGTGCAATGATGCTAGAAAATATACCTTGTTACTGCCCTTAAGGAGCTAAGAAGCGCATTTAATGTATGTTGTTCATTGTCGGTAAGGGGGACAATTGGATATTGGTTGACGGATATGTCTCAAAAAATAAGGTAAATTTGATAGTAAAAGTGGCTATTTAATATAAAAGGATAAAGGATGCTTGAAGTTACCGATGTTTATTATAACAATGGAAATCTCAATGTTATTAATTCTCTATCTTTTGCATTAAAAGATGGGGAATTTCTTGCAATCACCGGTGAAAACGGAAGTGGGAAATCAATATTACTCAATATACTGTCAACGGTACTTAAACCATCAAGTGGTCAGATATTTTTTCGTGGCAAGGACGTGTATAGCGATCTGTTTTGGTATCGAAGGCAAATAGGCATTTCTTTTGGTGCTCCATCCGGTTTTTATCCTCGTTTAAATGCAATAGACAATCTCGTTTTGTTTTCTTTTTTAAAAGGCAATAAGTTAACAGCGAAGGAAGCCAAAAAATTAGCTTTGGATACCGGGCTTAAAGAACCTGATATTGATAAACCTTATGCTAATTATTCATTGGGAATGCGCCAACGGTTACATTTAGCAAGGGCATGTCAGCTATATTATCCATTATGGATTTTAGATGAGCCTACCAATGGCCTGGATAGTGAAGGAATAGCTTTTTTAAGTTCTAAAATAAAGGCACATTGTGCCAATAATGGTATGGTCATCTGTGTTTCTCATAATAAAGATTTTATCGCAAATCATCGTCACCAAGAGATTAAATTGTTAAAGCATGGAATTAATAATCAATGAAAAACAATTTTATAAGCGAACTTGTCTTTTTTACGAAAATCCAATGGAAAGAACGGATTGTCACCTCATCGTTCTTGATAGGGATTAGCCTGCAAAGTGTTATTTTTGCAATTAGTTGTTATCTGTATAATGGCGAAAATAATAGTGCATTATTTTTTACCATAAGGGCAGGATTATTTACGTGCATTGGCATATTACTGTTTTCTGCCATGTCCAACATATCAAATGAATTTAAATTTGAAACTATTTCGTATGTTATTTCATCAGGAACGCCATTTTATAAAATAATTTTATTAAAATCAGCCGCCAACGGCCTTATCAGCTTACCTGCCATTATTATTCCTTTTCTTGGCTATTTGATGCGTGACGTTAATTTTCATGTTGAAATTATTTTCTATATGATTGGCGAATTGTTGTTTGCCTGTGTTTTTTGTTTTGTTATCTCTTTTTTCATTAACTTATGGAAACAACCTGCCTTGGCGTTACCGTGGTTTGGCTACATAATGTTTATTATTGGATTGGATTTGTTCAATATTCCTTATTTCAATGCATTATCAATGCTATTTCCTTCATATTGGCTACTGCAAGATATTACTTATACCAACGTTTCTTTCTTTTTTTTAACTCTCTTTGTTTGGCTTTCTGGTGTGTATTGGTTGAATAAGAAAATAAGTCATAAATTAGAGGAATATTTGCAAGATGGTAGAATGAGGATGAGTTGATGAGAATAAGTGCTTTGGTTTTCAAAAACTATTTGAGACAAGTCACTATTAAAGAATACCTCATCATGGCGTTTATTCACGTCCCGCTCAGTGTTGTTATTTTAATTATGGTGTTTGCCGAAAAACAAGATACTTTCATCAATGTCTTTTTAGATAAATACCCTTATTTATTTGCATCTCAATCTTTTATTTCTGGTTTGTTATCTTGGGATATCGAGATCTATGCGGGTATTTATCCCTATATGCATTCAAAACCACATAAATTAATCCTTTCAAGAACCCTCTATTTTGTGATGATAATGCTGCCAATTACTCTTTTTTCTATCTTGTTATTTATTATTTTGGGTGAAAGTTTATACGGTGTCGCCCATATTTTACTCTTAATGGTGGTAATGGGGTTACTTGGTATTGGCTTTGCTTTGTCTTATGGTTTCAATTCTGAAAAGTCATTAAATAATATTAATCACTTGAGTATTTGGCTACTCTCTATGATGCCAGGTATAGCGATACCAATAAATAGTGGGTTATCACCATTTCTATCCCTCATTTTTCCTCAACACGTTTCATCCATGAACGATTTTATTATTGAGTTATTGAAATTAGCTTGTTATCTGACTATTGCAGTGTTTTTAATTTATAAGGGATGCCAGCCTGCTGGTCGAATGTATTTTAGAAAATAGCTCCATATAAGCAGATACAGAGCTATTTTTTGAATCGATAACAGAGATTCGCTCAGCAAGGATAAATGTCGAAACGGTGATTTTTGGTTGTAATGGAGGCCGAGGCTTTAACGCCTGCCAGCGGTTCGGCATAATCCGGCCGTTTCACCACAACCCGACGTTTCGCCAGCGCGCGGGCGGGTTCCAGCAAACTGTCCGCATCTTCATCGGCGCCTACCAGCGATTGGAAAACCCGCATCTCTTTTTTGACCAGTGCACTTTTTTGTTTGTGCGGATACATGGGATCAAGGTAAACCACATCCGGTGGCGGATTGATGTCCGTCAACGCCGTAATACTTGATGCATGGATCAGCGTCATGCGCTCTTTTAGCCAACTGCCGATCTCCTCATCCTGATAGCCGCGTTGCAGGCCATCATCCAGCAATGCTGCGACCACCGGATGACGTTCCAGCATTCTGACTTGGCAGCCAATGCTGGCCAACACAAAAGCATCGCGGCCTAATCCAGCCGTTGCATCCACCACTGTGGGCAAATAATCTTTTTTGATGCCGACAGCCTTGGCAACTGCCTCACCTCGGCCACCACCAAAGCGGCGGCGGTGAGCCATCGTTCCGGCAACAAAATCAACATAAATCCCGCCCAGCTTGGGTTCATCGCGCTTACGCAATTCCAGCCGCTCGGGAGTCAAAACCAGAGCCATCACTGAATCTTCATCGTGAAGCAAACCCCAGCGTTCAGCCAATAACGATAAGGCGCTGCTGTCAGCGCCTTCTTCACAAATCAAACAAATCTTCACAAGTTTTATCCACCGATGCCATAGCTCTTCAGCATAGCATCCAGTTTTGGTTCGCGGCCACGGAAACGTACAAACAGCGTCATTGGATCCTCTGAGCCGCCACGGGACAAAATATTGTCGAGGAACGACTGGCCCGTTGCGCGGTTGAAAATTCCTTCTTCAGAGAAGCGGGAATAGGCATCAGCAGCCAGAACATCAGCCCACAGATAGCTGTAATAACCTGCTGCATAGCCACCATTGAAAATATGGCTGAAGGAGTGCGGGAAGCGGCCCCAATCAGGCGATGATATAACAGAAACCTGTTTCTTCACTGAGCGGAGTGTTTCCAGAATTTGTGCACCCTTAGCCGGGTCATATTCCGCATGCAGACGGAAATCAAACAAACCAAACTCAAGCTGGCGCAGAATACGCATCGCGGCCTGATAATTTTTGGCTGCCAGCATATTATCCAGCATCTCTTTCGGCAGAGGTTCTTTGGTTTGATAGTGGCCTGAGATAAATTCCAGCGCTTCAGGCTCCCAACACCAGTTTTCCATAAACTGACTTGGGCATTCCACCGCATCCCACGGCACGCCGTTGATACCGGAAACGTCCAGCGTTTCAATCTGAGTCAGCATTTGATGCAATCCGTGACCAAATTCATGGAACAGTGTTGTGACTTCACTGTGTGTGAACAAAGCAGGTTGATCGCCGACGGGTTTATTGAAGTTACATGTCAGATAAGCAACTGGGGTTTGCATTTCACCGGAAGCGTGGCGCATTCTTTCGACATAACTATTCATCCATGCACCGCCGCGCTTGTTCTCACGGGCATAGAGATCTAAATAGAAGCTGCCGCGCAATGTCTGCTTATCGTCAAACAGGTCGAAGAAACGCACATCAGGGTGCCATGTATCTACCCCTTGGCGTTCTTTGGCGGTGATGCCATAAATACGATGAACGACCTCAAACAACCCTTCCAATACACGTTGTTCAGGGAAATAAGGGCGCAGCTCTTCATCATTGATGGAGAAATCATGCTGTTTTTTCTTTTCGCCATAATAAGCCAGATCCCATGCTTCCAGCTCATCAGCCCAGTAATGTGATTCCGCAAACTCAGCCAAATCATCCAGCTCATCTTTGCCTTGTTGATGGGCGCGTTTAGCCAAATCATTCAGGAAATCGAGCACTTGCTGAGGTGTTTTAGCCATTTTGGTCGCGAGGGATTTTTCTGCATAGTTCTTGAATCCCAGCAATTGAGCGAGTTCATGACGCAAAGCGAGTAGCTCTGCCATGATTTCACTATTATCCCATTTCCCGGCATCAGGCCCTTGATCGGACGCACGGGTTGTATAGGCGTAATACATTTCTTCGCGCAGGTCGCTATCATCTGCATAAGTCATGACAGGCAAATAGCTTGGCGCATTCAGCGTGAACAGCCACCCGTCCTGCCCCTTGGCTTCTGCGGCAGCTTTGGCTGCGGCTTTAGCACTTTCTGGCAGACCGTCCAGATCACACTCATCAGTAATCAGCTTTGTCCATCCCATTGTGGCATCCAGCACGTTATTGCCGAATTTCGCACCCAATTCAGATAAACGGGCAGTAATTTCGCCGTAACGTTTTTGCTTTTCTTCTGGCAGGCCAATACCCGTCAACTCAAAATCACGCAGCGTATTTTCAACCACCTTTTTTTGTGGTTGGGAAAGCGTTTCGAAAGCCTCACTTGCTTTCAATGACTTATAGGCTTGATATAACCCTTTGTGCTGCCCGACCCAAGTATCGAACTCAGAAAGCAGAGGAAGACTTTGCTCATAGGCTTCGCGCAGCTCAGGGCTATTCTTGACTGCATTCAAATGATCGACAGGAGACCAGACACGGGAAAGTTTATCTTTCTCTTCAGAAATTGGCTGGCATAGATTATCCCAAGTAAAAGTGGAGTTTTCTGACAAAATCTTCTCAATTACTTGACGGTAGTTGGCTAACGTCTCTTTCACAGCAGGCACGACATATTTTGGTTCAATTGCAGAGAACTTAGGCAATGCAGAAGGTGTCAGTAACGGGTTAGTCATAATGAGCGCCTTATATGTGTAGTAGGGTATAGGCTGAAACCAGCCATTGATATCCCAATGGGTTGTTGACGATAGATGGGGATAAGATACAGTGAGTTCAATGCTAATGCCGCACTTTTATGCGAGTAATTCAGCTCTTTTTATATCAGATATCTGTGAAGTAACAGAGAAGTTTAGATATCTCGCGAGACGCGCTATAATCCCTGTCCCTCATTAATTTCCTTAATGGAAGATCATCGTCCCCGGTGGGGCGGCTGGGCTTCAAATCCAGATGGGGCCGCCAGCGGCCCTCGGCAGGTTCGACTCCTGTGATCTTCCGCCATAAGTTGTCCAGAGTCGTCTTTTTCTTTCAATAAAAACCATTAATTTCAGGTGATTGAGTGGGTTGTTAGTCTTTTTTGGTCTAACTGAATCTATTGAAATCCATTATCAATTGGGGGCATCTCATATAGGGGTATAAAAATGTACCCCAAATGAAATTAACTGCTCGTCAAGTAGATACCTGTAAGTCAAAGGGAAAAGACTATAAGTTATCTGATGGCGGTGGTTTGTATCTGTTGGTTAAGCAAAGTGGTTCAAAATATTGGCGATTGAAGTACCGAATTAATCACAAAGAGAAGCTACTTGCATTGGGCGTTTATCCTGAGGTTTCTTTGGCTGAGGCAAGAAAGAAACGTGAAGAAGCCAAGAAACTGATTGCAGAGGGACAAAATCCAAGTATTGATAAAAAGCAGAAGAAATTAGCCAGCCAACACAAACTAAATAATACATTCGAAGCCATCACGAGAGAGTGGCATAAATCTAAGGCTGACAGATGGTCATTGCGTTATCGTGATGAAATTATTGATACCTTTGAAAAGGATATTTTCCCTTATATCGGCCATCGTCCCATATCAGAAATTAAACCTTTGGAATTACTTGAAGTACTGAAAAAATTGGAAGTCAGAGGTGCATTAGAAAAAATGCGGAAAGTTCGTCAACGTAGTGGCGAGGTTTTTAAATATGCCATTGTTACGGGACGTGCGGAATATAACCCCGCTCCCGATCTTGCCAGTGCACTGGCTTCGCCTAAAAAACAGCATTTCCCTTTTTTGACCGCACAGGAATTACCTTTTTTCTTGAAAGATTTATCGGCTTATACAGGTAGTGTAATCACAAAAACAGCGACACGAATTATTATGCTTACAGGAGTCAGAACGCAGGAATTGCGTTATGCGAGATGGGAAGATATCGATCTTGATAATGCTATTTGGGAAATCCCTGAGCATATTATGAAAATGAAACGGCCTCATATTGTTCCATTATCTCAGCAATGTGTTGTATTGCTTAAAGCCTTGAAGCTGATTACAGGTGATTATCCGTTGGTGTTTATTGGCCGAAATAATCGCAGCAAACCGATAAGTAAAGAAAGTATCAATCAGGTAATAGAGCTTTTGGGATACAAAGGAAGGCTTACAGGCCACGGCTTCCGCCATACCATGAGCACTATCTTACATGAACAAGGCTATAACACTGCTTGGATTGAAACTCAGCTTGCCCATGTTGACAAGAACAGTATCCGGGGAACTTACAATCACGCCCAATATCTGGAAGGACGCAGAGAGATGATGCAATGGTATGCGGATTATATGGAGATACTGGAACGGAGTGAAAATGTCCTGATCGGAAAATTTGGCAAAAGGGCGTAAAAGGGCGGTTGTTTTTTCTCCGTGTTGGTAGTACTAACAGAGCTTTTTTTCATACAACCCATAGGCGTGTGGTGTTTTTTTAGACTTTGTTGGCAGTGCCAACAGTGACTAATTTTTATTCAATATGAATTGGGGAGCTGATACTTTCTATAAAACGATAAATTTCACAAATGGAAAAAACAATTAA
>NZ_VCDN01000028.1:0-7300 GCF_033949405.1 Xenorhabdus santafensis
ATAACCGGTCGCTACACCAAGCCGCCAATCATTGCCCAAATCTTTATCAGCACCGAGCAAGACACCATAGTTAGATATGCGGTAACCACTAATGTCATTGTTGCCCTTAGCACGCTGCCAGTTACCTATCATCTTCGCCCAGACCCCCTTGTGATCTGTTCTGATATTTTGCCCGATCATGTCACCGTCTGCCTGACGTAAACGGGTATTCAGCGTATCGCGCAGATAACGGCTGCTATCCATTTGAGCACCCGCTATATCGGCATGGATTTGACCAGACGAAAGTTGCTGGAATGCTTGGCGAGCTTGCGCGGGGGTGTCAGACATCAGAATGCTTTCATACACCGGGTGCCCCAGATTCAGCCTATCAGCAGCATTAGCCAATGAGCGCTCATTAGTGGTCTGAGCAAAACTGGCAAAACGGGTCGCGTTGCGTTTGATATCCAACATCACACGATCAGGCTGATAGCTAAGCCCAGTACCAATGAACAGATAATTCGGATCGACAGCAGAAAACTGACCTTTGATCCCATTGCTTGCCTGCAAGATATTGTATTTCTGACCAAGTAAACTGCGGACTTCTGGTTTAGATAACAAGTTGCTGCCGTTTTCCAGTTTAACTTTAACTTCACCGCCTTTGAGTGTGACTGAACCATTGCTGCTAATGCTATCGCCATAGCCTTGGCTATTGGGTGCCACTTCAACATGGTAGAACGAACCCTCGTTGAAAGTGACATTGCGATCGACACTCAATGTACCACTTGAGCCTACATTGCCTGGGGCAATATTCGCGCCGGCATGGGCAAAGATAGAACCCACTTTACCATTTCCACTCAAGGTCGCACCGTTCTGTACGGTAACGTCTGAGGTGATGCCGCCGCTGACCTGCAACAAGCCATTTTCTACCAGCGTAGGGCCTTTGTACGTACTGTTTTTACCGGCAAGTTCGAGTATACCCTTGCCCGTTTTCGTCAATCCACCGTGGCCACTGATATTGTTGTTCCAACTATCATAGGCGCACTCAATGCTGTCACATACCCGTTCTACTGTGGTTCCTTTTTCAACCACGCCGCCGATGCCGGGGATATTAGCTGTAAATTGGGTTTCAGTATAAGAGCCCTTAATATAGAACTTTTCAGGAATATCTTTCTCTGTGATGAACATTTTAGGCCCATCAATAGCCTCTTTCAGATTCAGCATTCCCCAACCATATTTTTCATCCAGACCGGGATCGCCCAAATCGGTGGCCGTGGTTTTGAGAACATCTGAAATTTGCCCGGTAGTCAT
This sequence comes from Xenorhabdus santafensis, assembly GCF_033949405.1. Classification (NCBI taxonomy): domain Bacteria; kingdom Pseudomonadati; phylum Pseudomonadota; class Gammaproteobacteria; order Enterobacterales; family Morganellaceae; genus Xenorhabdus; species Xenorhabdus santafensis. Next base: position 1,288 of record NZ_VCDN01000028.1, read on the forward strand.
GTACGGGAAGCGCTGCATCAGAACGGCTGCGGCTCCAGCCACATGAGGAGACGCCATCGATGTACCGGTATAAGCCTCATAAGTAGGATCAATCTTCAATTCGTTATTATCGAGGGCATCTTCATCTATTCTTCCTCCCTGATATAGCGAAGCGAAAGTGCCTGTACTACTGTAAATTTTTGTGCCGGGCGCAGACAAACAGTAGCTGGCGGTATAACCACAGCTTGTCGATGAAAGATTGAGCTTATTTTGCTGATCTAGGTTGGCGACACTGAGGTAATTTTTCAATGCATCAGGGAAGAAATACGGCATGCCGGCATGTAGCCAAGTCACGTTATAGTTATTGGCATTTCCCGCGGCAAAAACAACTAATTTCCCTTCACGTGCCGCCCGTAATAAACCTGCCGTTCTCGTGGTGTAGTCATCACGGACTGGAATAGGGGAGCGACTTAGCCTATCGATTTCATCTTTGATTGGTTTGACATAATCTTTGACATCGTCCAATGTCACTTGATAATAGTGCACCGTACCATTTGGTAACCGGATTGGCCTACCGTTTTCATCTTTATAGTATTTAGGACGAACACCCCAGCTATTGTTAATAATGCGGGCATTGCTCTGTATCATAGCTTCTGTGCGGTTGTATTGGTTTTGCAAATACTTGCCAGTAATCAGCCCCGCATCAAATGCCACGCCATGCATTCCCTTACCATCACGGCTCGCGGCAATGATGCCGGAAACATGGTTGCCGTGGGCACCGAACTCAATGATTCCAGTGTAAGGGTTCTCGTCGTAATTCCACGGATCTTCCGGGCTAAGAATGTGCAGTTTTTTGGCAAATTCTGGGTGGTGGGTTACCGCCTCATCCAACACACCAACATTGATGCCTTTTCCTGTATAACCCCTTGCATAAGCATAATGGGCGCCAATAGCGGCCAATCCCCATTGATGGTTAAATTCTTCCGATAACCAGCTGTCAGGTAGATTTTTCTTACCCTGTTCTTGATATTCGGTCGCTGCCATAGACGCATTTACAGGTAATAATCCAAAAAATAATGTCATCCACAAAAATATCGGTCGTGCCGAATTGTTTTTTTTCATGAGAGAGTTTCCATTTTTAATAAAGTGGAGACTTTCAATTCGCTGTTTGGCACTTTGCTCCTTGAAAAGTCCTTATTTATAAAACCGATGATATAAATTTCGGCAAACAGGCAGGGGGATATATCCCTATATAATAAAATACAAAATATAGGTTAAACTTTGTCATAACCATCTGCTTGCAGAGCGATATAGCATAATAATTAAGACCAAAATGCAATATTTATTGTTAACCATTTTGCAACATATGTTAAACAAAAAAGCAAAATACCAAAAAGTGCGTAACTAGCTGATTGTGATCATGTTTTTGTGATCAAGTGAAACCTTAACGGCCTTAATTGTTAAAATTTGGTTAACGATAATGCCTGTTTATAATATTGATTGAAATGGAGGTTTATTTCGTTTTTGGTTTTATTAATGGGTAATTAGTTATTAACCATTAAAACTGATGATGGAGGAAAAGGTATTGCAGTGATTAATTATTTATTCTTCCGTTATAAATATATTTATTAATAATTACGAATGATAGAAAATAAATTTAAAATTATCTTTCCTTAAGTAGCATAGCTTATAAAGGAAACGTTGTTTATAATGAGAAGGTTTAATATTGAAATAGGAGTAGATGGGAAGAGATTAAAACTAAAAATGTGTTTAAACAACAGATACCCATGACACCAACCAAATAAGAAAAATACTATGCTGACTTCTTTATCAATTTCCAACTATCGTTCCGTCTCTGAACTTACCATGTCGTTGGGGCAATTGAATGTTATCACGGGTGAGAATGGCAGTGGAAAATCGAATTTATACAGAGCATTACGCCTGTTAGCTGAAACAGCGAAAGGCGGGGTGATTAACTCCTTGGCTGAATAAGGGGGGTTGTCATCCACTTATTGGGCAGGCCCCGAAGTGATTTCTTCTGGAATGCGGCGGGGGGATACTCAGATTGAAGGGCTGCAACGTAATAATGCCCTGCGGCTTAAATTAGGGTTTTCCAGTGATAATTTTGGTTACATTATTACATTGGGATTGCCTCATCCAAGCAGTTCTGCATTTTGCCGTGATCCTGAAATTAAACGGGAGGTTATTTTTAATGGCCCATATTACCGGCCTGCCTCATCTTTAGTGGAACGTAGGGGAAATAGCATTAAAATTCGAGATGGTCGGCAGTGGAAAGTTGTTTCACAGCACGTTCCTGTATACGGTAGCATGTTTGATTGGTTGGCTGATCCAACTGCTGTACCTGAAGTTTTTCACGTCCGTGAAATGATCCGAAACTGGCGATTCTATGACCATTTCCGCACCGATAAAGACGCTCCTGCTCGCCAAACCCAATTAGGCACACGAACTCCCATTCTGCACCCTGATGGGCGGGATTTGGCTGCTGCGCTTCAGACTATTATAGAAATCGGCGATCCTAACGCGCTTTACCAGGCTATTGATGATGCATTTCCCGGCTGCCGACTAGAGGTTATTTCTCATCATGATGGTCGTTTCTCGCTTGCATTTCACCAAAAAGGCTTACTTCGTCCTCTCTCTGGCACAGAGTTATCAGATGGAACGCTGCGTTTTATTCTTTGGGTCGCTGCGCTTTTAACCCCTCGACCTCCTGAGTTGATGGTGCTTAATGAACCTGAAACCAGCCTGCACCCTGATCTATTGCCTGCTTTGGCAAGGCTGATTTTGAGGGCATCACAACACTCTCAAGTTTGGGTTATCTCACATGCAAATCGGCTGGTGAATAGCCTTATCCATACCCCAAACTGCCAACATATTGAGCTGGAAAAAGAATTAGGGCAAACCAAAATCAGGGGCCAAGGTATACTGGACGCTCCCGCCTGGCATTGGCCCAATGAGGGTTGAAAATGGCAAGCCTTCAGTTTTCTGCATGAACAATGAGGCGCAAGTGTCTTTCGACATCAATAACCATTGACGTATAGTCAAAAGAAATTCTTCGGCCATCGAGATTTAATTCCCTAACACCGTTGCAGGGTTGATATATTTCATGCCTGTGCCACATTTCGTAGAAATCAGGGGAGATCTTCAGTAGATTATTGACGAGATCTTGCATATAAGTGTTTTGAGTTGTCAGGGCATAATCACGGCGAAAACTCGCCAGTAAGCGATAGGCATATTTTTCCCAATCGCATAATAGCTGCCGATAATATTCGCTGGTAAATAATAACCACAGGAAGTTTTGTTGTGTGCTTTCAAACTGGCTAAAACGAAAATATGCATCAGCGGGTTGGTTATAAGCTAAAACATCCCAGTGAAGATTAAGTACATACGTTAAATGTGGAGATAGATCATCCATAATGCGTTTAATCAGCGGGGAAACGACGTACTGTGTTTCCCCCGTTTCAGCGGGTTCACGCATATGTGCCAATAAATATAGATGCCTTCTTTCAGCCGTATTCAGCATTAACACTTTGGCAAGATTATCCAAAAAAGCCGCTGAAACCCCGATATCCCGACCTTGTTCCAGCCATGTATACCAGGTTAATCCAACACCCGATAAAGCCGCGATTTCTTCACGTCTTAAACCCGGCGTGCGACGACGCCCAATATTGGGTAACCCAACAGACTCAGGATTGATATTTTCTCTTTTAGCGCGTAAGAAATTGGCTAATTCAGTACGAGAACGCAGTAGTTTTGTCATTTTTTTAGACCATTACTTTTAATAACAGTATAAGTGGTTAAATTGTAACAGCATAATAAGGTCATTAGAATCCAGCGATATCAGGCCATTTATCGCTAAAATTGTGAGGGTTCTAATTATGACCAAGAAAGATTATATAGCTCTGTCGGTGCTGTTATCCGCTGGATTTCTGACTATTTTTGATCTTTTCGTTGTCAATATTGCCATCGCTAATATCCAGTTACATTTACAGGCAAGTTTATTACAAATTACGCTTGTCATTGTCAGCTATGAAATCGGGTTTGGTTTATTGTTGATCACGGGAGGGCGCTTAGGGGATTTATTTGGCCGGCGACGGTTATTTCAGATAGGCATATTCACTTTTATCTTAACTTCCTTACTATGCGGGCTTTCGCCTACCGCAAATTTCTTGATTTTTGCACGTTTTATTCAAGGTTTATCCGCCGCGCTATTATTCCCTCAGGTTTACGCCAGTATTCGCGTTAGTTTTGATGAAAATAATAGCCGCCGGGCATTTGGTTTACTCGGGATGGCCCTAGGTTTGGCTGCCATTGCCGGGCAGATATTAGGTGGCTGGATAATTTCTGCGAACTTATGGGATTTACAGTGGCGTACTATTTTTCTGGTAAACGTCCCCGTCGGTTTGTTGGCGCTGGTTTTTTCAAGGAATATCCGTGAAAGTTTTGCCCCCGAAAAATCAGAATTGGATTTGATGGGCGTATTGCTTTCCAGTCTTGGGATCTTTGCCTTATTGTTGCCATTATTGATAGGCCCAACATTTAACTGGCCTATGTGGTGCTGGGCATTACTTTTCTTCGCTTGTATTACACTCCTGCAATTTGCACGGCATGAAAAACAATACGCCAAGCAGGGGAAAAAGCCTTTATTGGATTTTAATCTGTTAAAAAATAAACAGTTCTTTCTAGGATGTGTACTGGTTTTGTTTATTTATTCCACTTCCAGTTCATTTTTCCTTGTTTTCGCGTTGTTTTTACAAAACGATTTAGGTCTTGAACCATTCAATGCTGGATTACTTTTTGCGCCTGCCAGCGTAGCGTTTGTTTTCTCCTCGCTTAATGCACCTCATTTGGTTAAACGTTTTGGCAGTAACGCCATAACCGGCGGTGCATTACTCTATTTTCTCTCTTTTATTGCCTTGATTGTTACCATTATGGCAATTTCATCAATGACAATATTATTATTTTTAATCGTGCCAATCCTGATGTTTCTTGGATATGGGCAGGGTTTAATCATGACGCCTTTACTCAATATTGTTTTATCCTTTGTGAATGTACGCTTTGCTGGTATGGCGTCAGGTATTATTGCGACATTACAGCAAGTCGGGGCTGCATTTGGGGTGGCCATAGTCAGCGTATTGGTTCAGTACCATATAAATAGTGTGGACTCCCTCTCTTCTACAGCATCTCAAAATGCCTTTGCCCAAAGTATGCTCTACAATGTTTTTGCTGCTTTGGTTTCATTTTATTTATTGAGAATATTACATCGGAATAAGATGCAAACGCCCTAAAAACGATCGACTTAAAAGCGATCGACTTAAAAACAATCGCCGTAAGAATAATAGGCATAAAGAGGATAATAATGATGAGTAAGAAAATTACTGATATTGCTGCACTGGAACAAATATACGGAAAGCCTTACGGGGGTTCAGTATTTAAGGAAGTCAGTTATATTCACCCTGTATATCGTCCTTTTATTGAATCTTCGCCTTTTGTTGCATTGGCGACGGTTGGGCCTGAAGGAATGGATGTTTCTCCTCGCGGTGATCAAGCTGGTTTCATTCATATTGAAAATGAAAAAACATTGCTGTTGCCAGACCGGGTAGGGAATAACCGCGTTGATAGCTTGCGTAATATCTTACAGGATGATCGAGTCGCGCTATTATTCTTAATTCCGGGTATTGGTGAAACATTGCGCATAAACGGTCGGGCAGAAATTATTATTGATCCTGAAATATTAGAGCGTTGTGCTTACCGCGATAAACTGCCTCGTTCAGTATTGCGTATTACGGTAGATACTGTTTTTTTCCAATGCTCACGTGCTACCTTGCGTTCAGGTTTATGGGATGCTTCTGCTCAACTGGAACGCAGTGCCTTACCCAGTGCCGGAAAAATCTTAAAAGAGATCAAAAACGATTTTGATGACGTAGATTACGATGCAAAATTACCTCAGAGACTGAAAGACAATCTGTACTAATCATGGTTTTTGTTTTTATTGATCTATACGCAATGAATTTCA
>NZ_VCDN01000029.1:0-19130 GCF_033949405.1 Xenorhabdus santafensis
GGCAAATAAAAACAGTCTAAAATTTAATAGGGGGGATTATTTAAATGAAAACCGGGGGGACTTCAACAACAATGTAATAATGTAACAAATAGTTTACGCCCTCAAAAAGGGTGATCTTTATATAATCTTATCTGTTTATATGCCAAAAGATCGATCCACTCGCTTCAGGATATAAGAGACAAATTCAAAAAAAGTCATTTTTTATTTTAAAAATAAGCCATTCCACTTATTTTATTGAACAACACAAAACCATTCACGATATAAATACAATAAAAAATCCTAATTCATCCCCTGTGTTGAGATAAATCCTAAATGGTATTATAAATATAACCTATTTGCATAACAGGTTAATTCCATTTAAATGTATCTTGTATTCACACAATAAATAAAAATTTATAGCCATAGTCAGCACAACCAAAATCACAATAAAATAAGCGACTTGGTTTTATATCAAGTCGCTTATTTTATTGTATCCAATCTCGGTTAAATTCATCCAAAGGGACGTAAATCCACCCACAATAACTGACTGTCAGCAACCAATGGTTTAATCGTTCCTTCTCGAATATCCGGCAACCACCATGCCCCTTGTCCAAAAGCAAGCTGGACACACTCCGAGCCACTCATCTCCCAACGACCTTTTAAAACGTATAGGACACCGCTATGCAATGTTGGCAATGAACGTTCGTCTGAAACCACCGAGATTTCAGACACCCAACATGAGCGACGTGTCATGATATTGAAACACTGAACGGAGCCATCCAATAATTCAGCATGCCCCCGTATGTCACCCGAAAAATGGAATGGCTCCATTTTTTTCACCAAATCATGTTCCAGATATCCTGGGCTGGTCAGGCGAATGCCTTTTCCTTTCAATAGAATAATAGAGCGCTCAATATCAGGATATTGTCCCAGTTCTCCACTTTTATGGATGGTTGTGAAGCAAGCTCTCCAAGCAAAATCATCCGATACAGGCCAGCAGACTATGTCTCTGGTTTCGCCTTTCCCTTCAGACCATTGCTCTCTTGGTAACGTTGCATAATCAAAACATTTCATTTTCATGCCACTCCTTTACTACTTTATATTCTGTCTACAACACCAAAAGATGGTTAATGTCGAATTGTTAACAGAAACATTCGCAAATAATTACCCTGACGACAATATCCAAATGATTGAAATGTGATTGATTACCCGCATTCTCGTAAAAGTGCATGGCATAGCTCCCCCAATTCTTTCATTGCTGAAGCCTGTGCCTCATTCCATGCAAACGACGTATTCAGACGAAAAGCATGATCAAATTGGGAACTGGTAGAGAACATGCACCCCGGCGCAATGCTGATATTTTTGGCCAATGCCAGCTTATACAGCCGATTGGCATTGAAAGGCGGTTCAAACTCCAACCAGAGAAAATAACCGCCACGGGCACTGTTCACTTTCACTGATTGAGGAAAGTAATCTCTGATTGCACGTAACATCTGGCTTTGCCGCTGCTCCAGTTGCCGCCGCAACCGCCGCAGATGATTGTCATATCCTCCCTGTGTCAGATAATCCGCAATGGCCAACTGTGTCGGCGTACTGGCTGACACGGTGCTCATTATCTGTAACTGCTGAATTTTCTTCGCATGTTTCCCTGCAGCTACCCAACCCACTCGATAGCCGGGCGCAAGACATTTTGAAAATGACGAACAGTGCATGAAATTATTTTCTGTATCCCATGCTTTTATCGGCTCCGGAGGCTCTTGCCCGAAATACAGTTCACTATATACATCGTCTTCCACCAAAGCGATTTGATTCCGGTTCAAAATTTCCACCAGCCGTTGTTTATGTTTGGTCGGCATCGTGCTGCAAAGCGGATTTTGAAAACGCGACATCAGCCAACAAGCTTTGATCGGATATTTTTGTACAATCTCTTCCAATGAATCCAAGTCAATGCCTGTATGTGGATCCGTTTTAATAGCAATGGATTTCAAGCGTAATCGCTCTATTGCCTGCAATGCGCCATAAAAGGCCGGCGATTCAATCACTACCCAATCTCCCGGTGAAGTCACTGATTGCAGGCTGAAACTTAATGACTCCATTGCCCCCGCAGTAATGACAATCTCATCCGGTGAAACATGGATGCCATAAGATGCGTAACGACGCGAGATATTGCGGCGTAGCTTTTCGTTGCCCGGAGGCAAATTAGCTAATGAGTTGTGCGGAACGAACCGGCGGGCAACTGAAGCCAGTGTTTTTGATAACTTAGGCTCCACCAATAATGAGGGATCGGGAAATGCTGAGCCGAAAGGGATAATTTGCGGATCCTTGCATGCCTGCAATACATCAAAAATAGAAGCGCTGATCTCTACATTCTCACTTAAATTAAGCCCCTTTCCTCCCTTTGCCGCAGCAAAAGGCTTCAGTCGCATTGCGACGTAATATCCTGATTGAGGCCGCGCTACGACCCATCCCTGGCTTTCCAACAACTGATAGGCTTGCAATACTGTCATCAAGCTCAATCCTGACGATTTCACCGTCTCCCGCAGTGATGGCAACCGATCACCCACTTGCCAAATATCGTCTTCTATTTGCTGGCGGATCATGCCAGCCAACTGTTCGTATCGCGTCATAAGTCTAGCCTTTTCTTAAATTGTTATAGTAAATAATAAGAAAATAAAAAATGCTATAGCCTATATAGCAAGAAACAGCAATCACGTTATGTTTTTAATTAATTTTTTTAAAGAAAACGCTTCGCTATTTAATTGTTATGGAATATTATTCATTGTTAATTTTTATTAGTATAAGTGCTTCTTATTGACAATAATTTCTTAATTATTAATTTAATATAGTTATTAGTGTGATTTGTTTAATTCCAACTCTTGTTATCTCATCATAAAATCACCTATGAAATTATTAATACGCCACTCATTAATCAGTAATATTATTAATACATTCCGCCGTAATTTATTATAAAAAAACCAACTGTTATATTTGAAAATCCACAAACTGTAACTATTATACCTATCGCGGTTATGTTTTACTTGCCGATATTTTTCAACTTTGTTTACCCATATATCAATAGTTTTAAACACGGGGTCACTATGTTTGGATTAAATGCCCTTGAACTCGCAAGGATACAGTTTGCCTTTACGGTTTCTTTTCACATCATCTTTCCTGCCATTACCATCGGATTAGCCAGCTTTCTGGCGGTATTGGAAGGTTTATGGCTTAAAACACGCAATACAGACTACAAAGTGTTATACCACTTCTGGTCAAAAATTTTCGCCGTTAATTTCGGCATGGGAGTAGTTTCTGGTTTAGTCATGGCTTATCAGTTCGGCACCAACTGGAGCTTTTTCTCCGATTTTGCCGGTTCAATTACAGGCCCTTTGCTGGTTTATGAAGTGCTGACTGCATTTTTCCTTGAAGCGGGTTTTCTTGGTGTTATGTTGTTTGGCTGGAATCGGGTTGGTGAAAAACTGCATTTTTTCGCAACCTGCATGGTGGCACTCGGTACGATTATTTCCACCTTCTGGATATTGGCCTCCAACAGTTGGATGCAAACACCGCAAGGCCATGAAATCATCAACAATCAAATTGTTCCGGTTGATTGGTTGGCCGTGATTTTCAACCCCTCCTTTCCTTATCGTTTGTTGCACATGAGTACTGCCGCATTTCTCTCCTCGGCCTTTTTTGTTGGCGCATCCGCCGCTTGGCACTTGCTGAAAGGCAATGATTCATCCGCCATGCGGAAAATGCTGTCAATGGCGATGTGGATGATTTTGATTATCGCGCCATTGCAGGCCCTGATTGGTGACATGCACGGTCTGAATACGCTGGAACACCAGCCAGCCAAAATCGCCGCGATGGAAGGGCATTGGGAAAATCGGCCCGGGGAAGCCACTCCTTTGATTCTGTTTGGCATTCCCGACCAAGAAGCGGAAAAAACGCGTTATGCCATCGAAATTCCCTACCTTGCCAGCCTGATATTGACCCATAGCTTAGATAAACAAGTGCCGGCACTGAAAGAGTTTCCACCGGAAGATCGCCCAAATTCGCTCATTGTGTTCTGGTCATTTCGTGTCATGGTCGGTCTGGGGCTTTTGATGATTTTAGCCGGGGCTTGGGGGCTGTGGCTGCGCCATAAAAAACGTTTGTATGAGAATCGCCTCTTTCTCCGTTTCATGCTGTTAATGGCGCCTTCCGGCCTTATCGCAATCCTTGCCGGTTGGTTTACAACGGAAGTTGGCCGTCAACCGTGGGTCGTGTATGGTCTGCTGCGCACCAAAGATGCAGTATCTGCGCATGGCGATATTCACATGAGTGTCAGCCTGCTGATTTTCTTCGTCGTATATGCCTGTGTTTTCGGCGTGGGTTATGCCTATATGATGAAACTTATCCGTAACGGCATTAATAAAAATTCCAATAAGGAGCCAGCCAATGGGTATTGATCTTTCTCTCATTTGGTTTCTGATCATCATATTCAGCATCATGATGTATATCGTCATGGATGGTTTTGACCTGGGCATCGGCATTTTATATCCCTTGGTCAAAAATAAATCCGACCGCGATTTGATGATGAATACCGTCGCTCCCGTTTGGGATGGCAATGAAACTTGGCTGGTATTGGGAGGTGCTGGGTTATTTGGCGCTTTTCCTTTGGCATATGCCATCATTTTAGATGCATTGAGCATTCCCCTTACAATCATGTTATTGGGCCTGATATTTCGTGGAGTGGCGTTTGAGTTTCGTTTCAAGGCGGCACCAGAACACCAGCATTTTTGGGATAAGGCGTTTATTGGCGGCTCAATCGTGGCAACGTTTACGCAAGGCGTGGTCGTTGGAGCTGTGATTGAAGGTTTCCCTGTTGAGAATCGCATCTATACCGGCGGTTATTTTGATTGGCTGGCCCCATTCCCTCTCTTTTGTGGGTTCGGCCTTGTTGTTGCTTATGCTCTGCTAGGATGCGGCTGGCTGGTGATGAAAACCGAAGAGAATCTGCAAAAACAGATGTACCGTGCCCTACGCCCTTTAACTCTATTGATGCTTGCCATTATTGCCATCATCAGTATTTGGACGCCCCTTGCCCACCCGGCCATTGCTGAGCGTTGGTTCAGCCTGCCAAATCTCTTTTTCTTCATGCCTGTACCATTACTGATTTTCTGGTCAAGCTGGCAACTAATGAAAGCTAACCATCGCACCAGCCATTACGCTCCTTTCCTGACAGCCTTATTAATGATTTTCATGGGCTTCAGCGGGTTGGGGATCAGCATCTGGCCAAATATCATACCGCCCTACATTAGCTACGAAGAGGCCGCCTCTCCAACGCAATCGTTAGGTTTTATGCTTGTTGGCGCACTGTTCATTATCCCTATCATCCTGACTTACACTTTCTGGAGTTATTATGTCTTTAGAGGAAAAATCAATCACAACCAAGGCTACCACTGAAAGCCAAAGCACCAATTCCTCGTTATGGAAACGTTTAGGTTGGATGGTAACAATTTGGCTTTGCAGCGTACTCACGCTATATGCAGTTTCCCGATTGTTTCGCGCTTTAATGACAATGGCAGGAATGAAAATCGGGCAATAATTAACCCTTTTTAATTAATTAAGCTAAGGTTTTGATCAGGGCAACAGGAGAATTGTTTAACTGATGAAAACCTTTTTTGGCAACCCAACGGCGTTAACAAGCTGGCTGTGTGGTGCAGCTATCGCCATCAATTTGTTTGTTCTTCTGCTGCTGGGATTTAGCACCCCACTCACGTTACTTGAAAAACTGTGGGTGGCATTTAGCATTATGGGTACATTGTACTTACTGATCTTACTACACAGGGCGAATTTAATTGGGTTCCGGGTAACGCTATTTACTACACTTGAACAACGAAAAATAACTATCTTAAGACAAGAAAAAAATGACCTTCGTTTCCTTATAGCTGTTCACTCGCAACTGAACCTGAATGCTTCATTATCCGATAATTTTCACATGGTATTTTCCCAACTTAATCAATTGATTTCTTTTGATGAAGCCAGGGTCATACTTTATCACCCTCAAAAGAGATACTACTTTGAATACCCGAATGAAGTGTCAAATAACCACTTGTCACGGATGCTAAAGTGGGATTTGTATGACAAACATACATTTCACGGGATGGTTCAGATCCTTATCCATCAAGATCAAAATCTGTCTGTTTATGAACGGAATTTAATTCAATCTGTTGTTGATGCACTGGCAAAACACCTGTCACTCAAAAAGATCGTACGTCAGCAAATTAAACAGAGTATCGCCGATGATCGAAAAGCCATTTCCAGAGAGTTGCATGATACGGTTGCACAATCATTCCTGTTCTTGAAAATTCAAATAAACAGCCTGCACTTCCGCACTGATAAATTCTCTCGTCAGGGATTGATTTCCTTAAGAATGATCAAAGAAGAGCTTGATATTGCAGGTCAACAGTTCAGAGAAATGCTGGTTTCACTGCGGACAGAAAAGAATCATTATGATTTGCATGAATCACTGAAAACATTAATCAAAGAATTCAATAATCGGTTAGGATTTGATATTGATTTACATTATCGAATCACTCATCAGGTTATTCCCATTGGTCATAGCCGACATATGATACAAATTATCAGAGAAGCCTTGAATAACTGTTATAAACATGCGTCCGCAAGCTGGATAAGTATCCGCATTTATCCTATAGGAAAGAAAATCATTCTCGTTATTAGTGACAATGGTCGCGGTATTCCCAAAAAATTGGCAGAACGGGAACAATTTGGATTAGCCATTATGCGCGAACGCGTAGCCCTGATGTCAGGCCAAATGAAAATCAGAAAACCGAAGAAGGGTGGAACAGAAATTGAAATTCAGTTTACATTGCAATGAAATTAATTTATTTTCCATATATTGCGACATATTAATTTTGAACACCCACTTTGATTACTAACATAAAAGAGGTTATACATTATATTGCCGCCAATCTTATTATGCTTTCGCTCTCCATCATACCATTAATATAAATTATATGTTAACCACCTTGGAAAATAAGTGCACTCTATACAAACAGCAACTGCGACCAGAGCTATTTTTATTAATAATTAAATAAGCAAACGATTTTAATAGATTTATTTAATTTATTGGAAACATGACATATGGCATTAACCAACAACTCCCACCTGCTAAATATAAAAATAAATTAAACTTGAGATAATGAAATGAAAAAAAATATTATTGTCGTCTTTGGACTTGATAAGCATCGTCAAGATTACTTAAGAAAATTATATTTACGTAATGAAAATCAAGAAAATAAAGATGTATACATAGCTATCAATGATTTGAACCAAGCCATAGGCATTTATGCAACCAAAGATGATCATTTTTCCGCAATCAAGGAATTCATAAATTCTGGTTATGATAAAAGCGCTTTCGTGGAAAATAAAAACAATGAAGAAACGTTAGTTAATGAATTTTACTACTCTTTGTGGAATACCCTTGGCCTTAAAGATAATCCCCTCAAGGCATGCAACAGGGAAAGAAAAATTCAGGAAATTAAAAACGCGACAGGGTTAGACCATCACACAGTCATGTACTTACTGAAAAGTTGGTGTGATTTTTTAAAAAGTAAGTCAGACCAGCTATCACTGAAGAAGACACTTACCAAGAGAGCAAGCGCCCAAGATAAAGAGGATGAAAAGAGAATTTACGATAACTACCGGGCTGGTTTTCTTGCAAAAAATGCTAGTTATGATAGCAAAAGGCTATTTATGCAGAAATATGGAGCAATTGGTAAAAAAGATCCCAATAATCCACAAAGCATAGCAGAATTGTTGGCTGATAATGAAGGTTGCAGATATTACGAAGGATTTACCAGAAGAAGGAATGGCAATAATTTCTTCACTTCATCCATTTATAATAATTATAATATTGAAAACAAAGATTACTGTTCCCAAGTTTTTGATTCATTTTTAGAAAGTGACAAAGCTGGTTTTACCGCGTTGGAAAATCTTGATAACAGGATGAAGGAACGATTATATAAGAATAATTTCAATCATAATGATTTAATGAAAAATCGTTTTCAGGATAACGAAGATCATCATTACACTTCTATTATCACAGGCAGTTTCTTAACAGCTTTTTTTAGAAAAACATCTAAGCTAGCGATTGATTGGACCGAAAAGGAAGCCAGAGAACCCAGTTCGCCCATCAAGGGCTTGAGGTTCTATATGAAAGGATATAATCCTTCAAGCCAAGTAGATAGCAATATTAATGAGAATAGTTTCCATCACAAATGGAGGCATGCTGGTTATAAAGATATTGGCTCACCTAATCATATCTCGCCAATAACCTATTCAGAATTGAGGCGTGCAAATAAATTGATAGCAGAAAACAAGGATCATCATATAGAAAAGGAATATATTGATAAATTTGACAGCGCCAGAAAATACCTCTCTACTTTATAATCGATTAACACAAAAAAATCTTATTTAATATATTTAATAAAAAACCGAATCACACCCTGCCCCACGCCTTGAAATAATAAGGAGTGAGGCAGATTAGCAATTAAAATTTATTAATCATAAGCTGTTAGCGCTTTTTGGCATAATTTGGAACGGACACAATCTTGTTGAGAAAAATGAATAATACTGATGTCTTCATCATTAGAAAATCTATCCAGTGCATCCTGTAGTCCTGATGTCAAATTTTCAGGTAAATCACACTGACTGATATCCCCATTGACAATAACAGTTACATTTTCTCCCAATCGTGTCAGGAACATTTTCATTTGGCTAGTGGTCACGTTTTGTGCTTCGTCCAAAATAACAAATGCGTTCTCAAATGTTCTCCCCCGCATATAAGCAAAAGGAGCAATTTCTACTTTACCAATTTCAGGGCGCAGGCAATATTGTAGAAATGATGTCCCCATGCGTTTCAATAACACGTCATAAACAGGACGAAAATAAGGGGCGAATTTTTCGGCCATATCCCCCGGCAGAAAGCCGAGATCTTCTTCCGCCTGCAATACTGGACGCGTCACAATAATTTTATCTACTTCTTTATTAATTAAGGCATTAGCTGCCATCGCTGTACTAATATAAGTTTTGCCACATCCTGCTTCACCATTGGCAATGATGAGCTGTTTGTTATTGATTGAGCGCATATAGCGGTATTGGGTTTCAGTTCGTGGCAAGATTTCTGAAGTATCCCTGCTCTCGCGAGCCATCCCAATCACTTCAATCCCCCCAATTTGCATCAATGAGGTCACATTATCACTGTTCCGGTAACGAGACTGTTTCACATCTTTTTTTAATAACCGCCTGACTTCACGGCGAGATTTCATCACTGCTTTCTGTCTACCCATAGTCGCACACCTTATCGTTAGATTCGCATTTGCGGTGTTCTATCATTGAAAAATGACTGACATTGATAGAATAACTGCGTTATCGCTTTATCCTCTTTCAAGTTATCGCCTTACAGGCTGTCACTTGAAACCTATTGGGTATTTCCAAACAGACAGGAGCTCCCTTTTAAGCTCATTAAGGCCCATAAAAAAACCGGCATCAAGATCGCTATTTTTATCAATAGCATCAATCTTAATTGCCGGTTCCTAACCGAGAATGTAATTTTAGTACCTGTCATTAACATTCCTCATATTTTCCGTTTTCTTTGATCTAATTTAACGGACTATAATTTCAGTATAATGACAGTTTTTTATTTATGACAAGGTTGGCACT
Organism: Xenorhabdus santafensis; assembly: GCF_033949405.1. Lineage (NCBI taxonomy): Bacteria > Pseudomonadati > Pseudomonadota > Gammaproteobacteria > Enterobacterales > Morganellaceae > Xenorhabdus > Xenorhabdus santafensis. Next base: position 9,706 of record NZ_VCDN01000029.1, read on the forward strand.
AAAATTTTAGTGAAAAACTGTGTCATTTTTCACTGAACACACAGTTTGTAAAAATCTAAAAAGCAGCAAATAATCATAGTGTTGCATTATTTTTTACAATTACCGGCCAAGTGATATCCCGCCTTTATGGCTTCTCTTTCTGACCGAAAATATACTGTATTTTTATCCGCCACTCTCTTATAACTAGAACAGTGTGTTAAATGATATATCTGGCTTGTTTTGTTCCCTTTTATCATCTCATTCTGTACCGTTTTGGCAGCAGCTTTTTTGCCTGATACCTGATTACCTGCCGCATGCAGGCTACTTTGCTGCGCTGCACCCGCAGAGGTTACCAATCCCTGACCTGAGTTTTTATGCCCCAATTCCCATTTTTTGCTGCCAGTAACAAATGGATTGTGGTGCCCCATAATTCGGGCAATTCGGTTATCCCTGTCGCGCTCCCATGCATCCACCGGATACTGGCGATCCCATGCCATCATCAATTGCTGTTGTTGGCGTGACATCGCCAAGTTATAGCGATCGTGCATATAAAAATAGACTCTGGCGACCATACCTTTCACTTTATCGCGTGGTTCAAACAGGCGTGATTTAAAATCCACCTTGCTGCTACATGCGCCGTACATGTTCGGTGTATTTCGGGCAACCATGCCATAACCAAAATTGCTGCGATCACCATTTACTTCCCCAATTGAAGGCGCCAGATTGTGCATATCCGATTCCATCATGCGAAATACCGGATCACTACCAACACAGTTTTTCCTTCCACCTTCTTGCCAGCATTGGCGCTGATGCCCAAAAACCCACGCAGGAACCATATGCTCCCATTCAATGCGTTCCGCCCTTGTCTGTTGGGACCTCACTTGATATCCACAAGACGCCAAATCAACACGTCCGCCACTTTTGCCAACCCACTGCCAGTCACAGCCACAATACAGTGTGCCAACGCCCGATTTCGCCTGCCCCTCATAGACATTCTTTCTCGACTCTACTTTGGCTTGTTCAAAGCTACTTGGAATACTCCATGCACTGAAAGATACAACCAATCCAAAAACCAAAAGATAACGCGACCACAAGCCAATTTTACTATTCAAAATATTACCTATTTATTTATTGTACCTAACATCCGTCTATTATCCTGCCTGACAATTCCCTGTAATGACAAACATTATTCTCTATTTTTTCCCAACTATTTCCTTAACAATAAAGATGAAACCCATTCATTATTTGAATTAATTAATATTAATATGACTTAATACACGATACAGTGACTTTTATGAGGTTGTTAAGCGCCAAAATATCACGTTTATTAAACTATTGAATTATCATTATTTGAGTAATATTAAGCCAATGTTTTAAATATTCATTTGAATTTGTTGGAATAAATGACCATTAGCACTAAAACCGAACAACTTGAACAAGAATTATTGACAGTTGTAAAGAAATATTCAGGGAATGAAGAAGTGACAGTCATTACTACTAACAATTCAGAAAATAATTTACAAATTCAGGTTATCATTGCTGGGAAAAATCAATTAGATATTACCTTGAATTCGTTTTCTGATTAAGTAAAATTTCTCTGTCTCTACACATTATTAAAATGAATCATTAACCAATAAAGGATAATGTATTTTAATAGATAAAAAATAACCGTGCTATTTTTGCACGGTTTTTATAAAAAGGAGTAAAACTACCCGAGATTAACCCCTTCCGGACGGGAAAAGTTATCTTACAACCAATACCGAAATATCAGCATATCCCACAATGCCAGATGCATTAGAACCCAACAGATGGGTTGAAATGTCAGGCCGGCGTGAACCGACGATAATCAAATCAGCACCAATTTCACGGGCTGTAGACAGTACTTTGTCTCGTGGGGAACCAAAGGCGACGGAGAATGATATCTTATCCTTAGGCAAATCAATTCGTTCCACGACTTTTTTAAGCTCTTCTTCAGAATTCGCAATTGCTTTTTTGGCAAAGGCGCTTAATAAATCATAGTGGTAGCTATAGCTCACTGAAAACCTTGATATATCCGGCACCGAGTGAAACAAATGGACTTTTGCATTGGATATTCTTGCCAAATATTCTGCATGTTTAATGGCATTATCAGTTAAGTCGCTTTCTGAGATATCGATTGGAACTAAAATCGTATTATACATATACACTCCCCTGTATCGGTTCTCACTGTTATCTATTGAGTGTCAATCGTAAAGCTGTCACCAAATACTTATACAATCACTAACTCACTCTTCCCGATGGCGGTTCATCGTAATGTTTGCCGCATTATTTACCGTACTGTTTACCGCACGACCAATACGGATGTTTTTGCGTATCTGACAACCCCTGAAGCATTGGAACCCAATAAGTGGGTTGTAATGTTAGGCCGCCTTGAACCAATAACTATCAAATCAGCGCCGATTTCACTGGCAGTAGACGCAATTTCGTCCCTTGGTGAACCAAATGCTATCGAATAAGAGATGTCGGATATCGGCAAATCCATAGAATCAGCCAGCGCTTTCAATGCTTGCTCCGCTTTGATAGTCGCTTTATCTTTAATCTCCATATAGCCTAATGCATAAGCATTAATAATCGCTGATGAAATCGGTAATACATGCAGGAAATGTATTTTTGCTCCCGTTTCTTTGGCGATTTTAAGCGCGCTCTCAACAGCCTTGTTGGTCAGATCTTCTTCCGAAATATCCACTGGTACTAAAATAGTTTTGTACATATGCACGCTCCTATCACTGAAATACCCAGTTATCCTGATTTCATTATTATATGGAAATTCAGGCAACTTACTGTGAGTTATCTAACACCTAAACATGTTAGTCTCGATGCTCTTGCTCTTTCAAGTTGCTGGATGCTCTATCATTGCCGACCACATCATCTTGGCGATTATTTCATCGACGATTCTGGCGATTGACTATAGGCGTTTCCAAATCAATAGCGTAATAACCACGTTGAATGAGCTCAACAACAAACGCTCCCGTAATACTTTCAAAAAAAAAAAAAGGTGCTGACATTTCAGCACCTTGTGACATCCTAAAATTGGATTAATCTTTTTTATCCAATGGGAACGCAACCGGGTGTTTGGTATTGTAATTAAACGTGTACATTGCCGTAATGATCATCATTACGATCAAAGTCCAGACCACCTCTTTTGATCCGGTTCCCAAGACCGCCCAGATACAGTAAATGAAAGCAATAAATGTGATAACAACATATTTCGTCTTTTCATTGCCCAAGTGGCCGTGACCAATCAGCAGTAGCGCGGCACACGTGTACAAATAAGGTATTAAGGTAAAGATGACCGATACGGAAGAAACCAGGCCAAACTCTTTGGCTGCGTTCGGCGATATACTGCTGAGCTGGAAAACCGTCATTAAGATACCAAGGATCAACAGGCCCGCAACTGGTGTACCTTCTTTATTGACTTTGGCAAAAATTGACGGAAATAATCCATCATCAGCAGCAGCTTTAGCCGTCTGCCCAGCGAGCAGTGTCCATCCTCCCAGCGATCCCAGGCACCCGGCTGCGGCACAGAAAGCAACCACCGCACCGGCGGTATCTCCCAATGCCAATCTGGCGGCATCACCAAACGGTGAAGATGATATTTTCAATGCCTCATTGGGGATCATCCCCATAATCACACTACTGGACAACACGTAACAAACTGCTGCGATAAGCACACCGCCGATAGTCGCAATCGGTACGTTTCGCTTGGGATTTTTGACCACACCGGCAGCAACTGAGGCACTTTCAACACCGATGAAAGACCACAGGGTCACATTGAGAATGCTCTGAATGGCACCGAACGTACTCAATCCGCTGACGTTCCATGCATCCATGTAAACTTCGCCTTTGAACCAGAACCAACCAAATACCGCCGTCGCCACAATTGGAATCAATGCCAATGTTGTTGCCACTGCCTGCACCCGGGTAATCACGTGTGGCCCAATAATGTTCAAAAAAACGAATACCCACAATATTGCGATACATGTGATGGTCAGGATAACCGGCTCTTTTAAAATGGGGAAAAAATAACCCAGATAACCTACCCCAATGACCACCATCGCTATATTTCCTATCCAGCACGCCAACCAATACAGAACGTTGGTCTGGTAGCCAAGAAAAGGCCCGAAGGCCCTTCTTGCATAAGCATAAGAACCACCGGGGCTGTCATCCAGAGAGGAAATTTTGGCATACACTATCGATAATCCGACAGCACCGATAATCGTCACCAACCAACCAAGAATGGCGATGCCTCCCGTTGCAGCCAGACTGGCGGGCAACAGAAACACTCCCGAACCCATGATATTCCCCGCAACCATCAATGTGACGGGGATCAGTCCGACTTTTTTCGCATCAGAAACTGTAGCCATAATTATCTTCCCGTATTCACTTTTTTATACACATTACGTGATAAACGCCGTTGATAATCTCCGTACCTTCCGTTTCATGCTCAAAGCCCGGGAATTGATGATCCCATTGTTGCAATGCATGCAGATAACCAATTTGTGGACTGGTTTTGTCGCCAAAGTTTTCCCCGGAGAGGAGCATAGGAATACCCGGTGGATAGGGAATGATGGAGTTCGCGGCAATACGGTGAGGCAAATCATCCAGCGCCACCATTTCCACATTGTTGGACACTATCGCCTGATACGCAGCTCGGGGCGTCATCGCCATTTCAGGCAGACCGGCATAAGCCTGATTCAATTTTTCCCCCGGATTATTCTTCCGCAGGTAATCAAACATTTTGTCACCCAGATCTTTCAATCCTAAGTGGTCGTAGACATCAGGATACTGTTTGACCAAATCTGGCAACACCTTGTTTACCGGGGTATTGGCATCATAATGGTGTTTGAAAGACAGTAACGTGTTGAGCAATGTACCCCATTTTCCTTTCGTTATCCCCATTGAGAACAGGAACATAATCTGGAAATCAGTGGTGCGGGTAGGCACAATGCCGTGCTGGCTCAGCCATGCCGTTACCAGTGCTGCCGGCACCCCTTGTTTTAGCAATTTGCCATTCTTGCCCATGCCCGGAGCCAATATGCTGACTTTAATCGGATCGAGCATACTCCAGTCATCCGGCAAATCTTCAAAACCATGCCAACTATCTCCCGGGCGCATTACCCAGCAACCTTGCTCTTTCGTCAGCAGATCTCTGGGCGCATCTTCAAACGCAATTTTCTTGCCTGTGGCGGGGTCTGTCACACGTTCCTGGTTCCAAGGTTTAAAGAACCAATCCCCTTTTTTGTCAAAGTCCCGATTCAGGCGACCCAGTGCCTGACGAAAATCGACAGCTTCTTCAATCACTTCTTGTGTCAATGAATAACCACTATTGCCATCCATCATTGAAACTGCGATATCGTTGGAAGCACAAATCGCATACAGGGGCGATGTGGTCGCATGCATCATGTAGGCTTGATTGAATCTAGAAAAATCGACAGGATTGCGGCCGTCACGAACATGAATGAAGGAGGCTTGCGAGAGCGCATTCAATAGTTTGTGTGATGAATGCGTGGCAAAAACAGTGGGCCCTGCATGTTTTTTAGGATCACCGCGCATTGCATAGTGATCATGATAAATTGGGTTAAAGCGGGCATATCCATACCATGCTTCATCAAAATGTATCCTATCAACACTTTTATCCAGCAATTCCTGTACATGTTTCGCGTTATAGCAAACTCCATCATAAGTACAGTTTGTCACGACGCTGTAAACTGGCTTTTGATTGGCAACATCTTTGGTGAGTGGATTTTGCTTCAGCTTTTTCTGTAATGTTTTCGCCTGCATTTCTTGCGGATAGATAGGCCCGATGATGCCATAACGGTTACGGCTTGGCAGCATATAGACAGGTTTCGCACCTGTCAGGATCAAGCCCTGCTCGATGGATTTGTGGCAATTCCGGTCGATGATAACCACATCATCTTCGGTCATACAGGCTTGCATAATCGTACGGTTAGAGCCAGAGGTTCCAACAACAACCGAATAAGTGTGATCTGCGCCAAAGACTCTGGCGGCATTTTTTTCACTTTCACCAAATGCCCCAGTATGATCCAACAACGAACCCAATGAGGCACGCTCAATTCCCATATCGGTGCGGAAAAGATTTTCCCCGTAATAATCATGATACAGGCGACCAGCAGGCGTTTTACTAAATCCCACTCCCCCCTGATGCCCAGGAGCTGCCCAAGAATATTCATAGGTTCGGCTGTATTTCATCAAGGCAGACATTAAAGGAGGCAGTAATTGTTGGCGATAGCGATGCATTGCTGCAATTGCGCGGCCAGCAATAAAATCCACAGAATCTTCCAGTATCCAAGCAAATTCTGTCAATTGTTCTAGCAATTCATGATTCAGCAAAAATATACTTTTTTCCCTATCGCTTAATAAAAAGACGGGAACATTTTCCTGACGTTCAAATAGTTTATTCAGCAATCTTTGTATACTTTGATATAAATCATCATCCATAAGCGCGCAGCTTACCATTAAACAATCGAAAGGCTCATTGGATGAAATAATCGTATAGCTATCATCAAGAGAGTCGGCAACAACAACTTCAACATCTTTTTCGGCTAATTTCTCTGCCAACCTTTGCACTGCGTTTTCGATATAGTGGCTATGATATCGTGTACCTACTTCATTTTTTGCTATCAATACTTTCATGACATTTTTCCTTACACTATCTTGAACTGACAAATTCCGCTTGAGCCGACAAGAGGATTTCAATGCTGTCTGACGATTGTCACAGGAGGATGGTCATAAATATCAGCGATATAATTACTATAAATAACTATTTGTCGTGACATAATTTTTTTATACAAAATCACATTGATTAATATAGTGCCTATTTTAAATTGTGCAATTTAGGTGGGGATATCAATAGAAAGACCGTTCAGTAGACAAATGAACAAATAAGGAACAAATAAGCCAAGGACAGATAAGTAAGGGACAGAGCACAATAGCCTCCCAATGTGGATTTTCTTTATTGGCGTTACCATAAAAGAGTACGGGACATCATTGAATGAGTGCAGGAAGCTAATCACAATTTCACCGATTGACGGGCAATTTTGCCTTATATCACCAGATTCAACTTCCTGCCAATTTCTGTCGCCATGATGCCCATCACTCAAATATGGAATTAATCATGAAAGAACATCCTGATTTATGGGCTGATTTACTTAATGGAATGAAAAACTCATGGCCACAAATATCCGGTTCTATTTTGGCCATCATGATTTGTTATGGCCGCCTGATTTATGACGGTGTCGAGCGGAAAAATCGCTGGGTTGAACCGCTGCTGTGCGGAGCGCTGTCGTGGGGATTTTCCAGCGGGTTGGAACTATTTGGCATTCCAAGCAGTGTTTCCCCCGCTCTCGGTGGTGCTGTTGGTTTTATTGGCGTCGAAAAAATTCGGGAATTTGCTGCCCGAGCAATTAACAAACGTTTAGGAGATAAATAATGACAAGAGGGATCCGTAACCATAATCCGGGCAATATTCGCCACCACGATAAATGGCAAGGTTTGCGTGAAATACAAACAGATAAATCATTTTGCCAATTTGTAGCGCCTGAGTATGGCATACGCGCCATGCTGAAAATCTTGCGTAATTACGAACGAAAATACGGGTATAATACCATCCGTCAGTTTATTTCCCGTTGGGCACCTCCCAATGAAAATAACACCGAAAATTATATTGCCTATGTATGCAAGGCGGTCGATATTCCTAACAATGCGGTTATTGATGTGGATAATAAAATCACAATGACGCGGCTGGTTAAAGCGATTATTCAGATGGAAAACGGCCAACAGCCTTATTCTGATGAGATTATCGAACGGGCGTTTGAATTGCTGTAAGGCTTATTATAAAACACGCTGATAAAATATCAGAATTCATGTGAATTCTGATATTTTTTGTTTAGCCAAAGTATAGATTATTTCTTGTTCTACCTATGAAAACTTTTGACTGAAACTATTTTCCAATTTTTATTTTCTTTTTCTGAAGTCACTAAAAGATAGTTGGGATAATCACCTTTTTTACCTAAAATAACTTTCATTTTAGCCACAGTCTCAGTTTTACTGATTGGAATAACATCGACATTTAACCAATAATCATAAATATCTTGAGCTTTAACATAGTAGTTCACGCCATATTCCACTTCTGTTGAACCACAATCGTCATAATCTCCTGGCTCACTACAGCTTGTGGCATCATGAATTTTTTTCAGTAATGATTCAGAAACATACTCTTTGAGTTTATTTTGATAAAGTTCCCAAGGCATCATTGATTCCTGCATATACCATATATAAAACTCTTTTACGACCAGCTCCGGCGATTGCTGTTCTGATTCAGCATAAGCTGTAGCCTGCCCATACAAAAACAACAAACTAATAAAATATAATGAAAAATATCGTTTCATTTTTAACCTGTTAATTAGATGGCATATTTCATGCCATTATCTATTAATGGCAAGTCGTTACCTAAATGGCTGTTCCAAATGTTAGTTGGCTATATCCATTGCTGGATAAGGATTCCGCCAACACAAGCATACAGCAGAATTGTGGTGGCGGATAGGTGAAATTTGCCGGAGCAGAAATACCGTAGAACCCATTTTTATTTTAAGGTATGAAATTAACTTCCATACTATCATGTTTAGTATTATCATCGTATAACATAGCGAAGACAGTCAAATTTTCTATTTTATTACTTGCGATTACCGCTGTTGCCTGACCATTTGGGTTAGTGTTTTTTACAATCTGCGGGAGACCGCCAGTATCTATAAAATAAGCGGATGGAATTATATCATTTGGCGTGATATATATTACATCATCACCGCTAGTAGGAAATTCGTTATTCCCAAGGCCAAGGTGGTAAGTCCATTTTCTACTGTCAGTTGAATATTGAAACACATATACATCATCTAAATGTACATTAATATCAGCAGATGGCTTACTGGATATAGAAACAAACCCATTATAGTTAGCGTGAGATGTAAAAATAATATAAGCACCATCTTTAGCTGTGGTGGGTAATACAATAAGAGGTGACCAATTGCCATTACCCGTAGTCATATATGTGTAAAGTTTAGAACTGACAGGCATACGTGCAGCGAGATAAAATATGACTCTGATATTATCAATTGTTGGAGCATTACAAAGAATTGCAGTCACACTGTTTTTTGAAATCAGGTCGGAATTATTTTCCCTTGTAAAATAAAGGGAAGGTATTGGCGCACGACCAGTATTAATTATTTTAACATGTGAAGGTTTAGAGTGTCTGACATTAGCGGAATCAGTTACCGCATAAGTAACGATATAATCTCCATCGGAGATGTTAGCAAAAGGTATTGTGATATGTACAGTGAATGGAATGTTTTTTTCTAAAAAATAAAATTCCATCTTGGATTCGACTAATAAGT